>JAJPOQ010000073.1 GCA_021232515.1 Lentisphaeraceae bacterium | reverse complement strand
ATCATCACAAATATCCGAAATCGGGACTTGTTCTAGTAAGTGTTTACGGATACTGGCAACTTTCTGATCCGCACTGAAATAGCGTCGTTTATTAGACATATTTTACTTCCTTATAGAGTTATTACGGTCTTATAGTAATGTCTCTAACAGAAAATGGGGTGTTGTCTAATTCCTACTGAGGCGTAACACTCGTAAATGACGTCTTAACGGCTAAAAGACAAAAGCCCGGTAGCGTCATTTCAGATGAAGCTTTTTTACGTAGAAGTTATTTGGATATAACAGGTCGAATCCCCACTCTAAACGAGTATAACACATTCACTGAATCTAGCGCAAAAAACAAAAGACATGAGTTGATTGACCAACTCATAGACTCTCCTGGTTATGTCAGCAGTATGCACAACCACTGGATGGATGCACTACGAGTAAAGTACTTCGTCGGTAAAACTAAAGGCCTAGGCTATAAACTTTGGATAAGAAATGCCATCCAAAAAAATATGCCATATGACGAATTTGTAGAAAAACTTATCTCGTCTGAAGGTCGACTATACGACCCTGACCAAAGTGCTGTTGGTTACATGTTGCGGGACCGTTTGATGCTTATGGACAACGTGGCGAATACCATGCAGTTATTCTTAGGGACTGACATGCTATGTGCCCAGTGTCATGACCATCCATTTAAGAAATGGACACAAATGGACTTTTATAAAATTGCCGCCTTTTTCAATGATACTGTGGTCAATGCAACACATCTAAATAGAGAAAACAAAAACGCTCTTAAAAAACTCAAGCCAAAGAACAAGCAACAGATGCACTCATATCAAAACTTCTATAAAGACCTATACCAGGGTGTTTATAAAGGAGGTTCTGGCACCATAAGATTACCTAAAACCTATGAGTATGACGACGGCAAGCCAAATGAACTTATTCAAGCTGGTGTTCCATATGGTAATCCTGTAAAAATTGACTATGACAAACCTGTTAAAGATAACCCTTATAACTATATCGAAGCTGCTGCTAGAAATAAAAACCCTGACGTAAAGTCGAGAAAACACTTTGCTAAGTGGGTAACCTCTCCTGACAACCCTATGTTTACTAAAACGATAGTCAATAGGTTATGGTTTAAGGCTTTTGGTGCTCCACTTGTCGATGATTTACTAGACATGAAACCTAGTGAAATGGGCAAGAACCCAAAACTTACAGAGTTCCTCATTCGCGTCATGAAACTGTCGAAATATGATCAAAAGGTCTTCCTTAAAGTTCTTTACAAAACAGATGCTTACCAAAGAGATGCTGTTAACCTAGAAAAGACTAAGTATTATCACCAAGCTCCAGTAGTTAAACGATTGTCTTCAGAGGAGATATGGGACTCGCTTTTAGCCATAAGAACAAAGAATCCAGATAAAGACTTACTCAAAGGTAGTCTTATGGTTCGAAATGTAAAATTCATGGAGATGGATAAACGAAATGCCGACGAAAGGCTGAAGTTGCTAGCGAAACCAGGAAAGTTCTCTGCAGACTATGACATGATCCCAAACCTGGGTTTGGGTAACACTGGCATAAGAGCCTCCCTTATGAGAGCACCTAAAGGAGCCGCCTCTTTTCTAGACATCTATGGACAATCAGAAAGAGAACTCATCGATGGAGCTATAAAAGAAGCAACTATACCACAGGCTCTGCACTTGATGAATAACGCTATGTATACTGCTCCTAGTAGATCTTCTTATATAAGTGATGAACTCAAAAAGTTAAGAAGTAAATCAATCTCTGAAAAGATCCAAGTAGTTTATCAAACTGTGTTAACTCGCAAACCAACAAGCTCTGAATTGAGCACCTTGAGTTCTGCATTTAAACAAGATAAAAACATGAAAGTAGAAGCCCTACTTTGGGCTCTTATAAACTCAAATGAATTTAAAGTTAGGAACTAAACTATGAAAGACCTTTTACTTAAATCAGACGAAATGTCCCGTAGAAAGTTCGCAATGGGCATGGCGACTAACTTTCTAGGATTAAGCATGATCTCCAGTGTCGCTCACGCTGCGTCTACTCCTACTATAAAAGGTGGCGGCAAAGCAAAGTCTGTGATCTTCATAAGAGTTGTTGGTGGACTAAGTCATGTAGACAGCTTCGACATAAAAGAAGCAAATAAAGATGCCATGAAAGCATCTGCTCCGATCAAAAGTAGTGCTGACGGTATAAGAGTTGGTAAAGACTTTTCTAAGATGGCAAAACATATGGATAAGTTTGCGGTCATCAACTCTATGCACCACACTCAAGGTGTCCATACTCATGCTTCTTACCTTATGGATAAAAGTTATGAAAAGCGTGGTACTATTGTCCATCCAGACCTTGGTGCTTGGGTTAGTAAACATGGCACAAGAAGATCTGGTGACATACCACCTTTTGTCAAAGTTGGTAAAGTGGGCAGTCTAGGAACAGGTTTCTTTTCTGCTAAACACTCTGCACTGCCAATCAAAGCTCCAACTAAAGGCATACAGTACTCTAAACTTGCTAAAGGTGTTTCATCTGAAGAGTTTGATCGTAGAGGACATTTACTAAATATCGTCAATGGTGAATACGAGAAGAAGCTCAAAAATAAGATCACTGGAGACTATAACCAAGCTTACAACGATGCTATGAAGTTGATGAACAGCAAGGACCTTGAGGTCTTCAATGTCGCCAAAGAAGATGCTAAAACTCGGGAAGTATACGGAAAATCTGATTTTGGCTCTAGTTGTCTCCTTGCCAGAAGACTTGTCGAAAAAGGTGTTAGTTATGTTCAGCTTACTCATGGTAACTGGGATGACCATACCGAAATCTATAAGAACTTCCCAGGAAGAGCTACTGACTTAGACCAAGGTGTTGCAGCTCTTATGGCTGACTTAAACTCTCGCGGTTTACTTGATTCAACTCTAGTTGTATTTACTACCGAGTTTGGCCGTACTGCTGAGCTAGATAAAAGAGGCGGTAGAGGTCACAATCCTATTGGTTACACAAGTATGCTTGCTGGTGCAGGAGTAAAAGGTGGCCAAAAGTATGGAGAAACAGACTCTCAAGGAAAAAGAGCCATTAAAGACAAAGTCGGTACCGACGACTTCAATGCAACTATCGCTCATGCCATGGGACTCCCTCTTGGTCATGTCGAGATGTCTCCTACTGGCCGTCCATTTAAAATTGCCGACAAAGGCAAACCTCTCACAATGCTTTTTTAATAAGTTCTCCTCACACACACGATAAAAAGGCTATTCTAAAGAAATTTAGAATAGCCTTTTTTTTGATTAATGTTCCAAGTTCTGTGATGATGGAGCAACCTTTCTAATTCCCATCATCACCTTATTCTGTATTTTCATCTTTTCATTCCAGAATAGTTTCCACTGCTTTTCATCAGTAAATTTCTTTAATAATATGCGAGCCATTT
>JAJPOQ010000057.1 GCA_021232515.1 Lentisphaeraceae bacterium | reverse complement strand
AGCGTTTACACAGTGCTATTGGTTTTATTGCTCCAATCGATAAATTAGAAGGACGAGATCAAATCATTATTAAGCAAAGAAAGGAAAAAATGAAAGCAGCGAGAATCAAACGCATACAGTTGTTTGAAAGGTGCGCCTAAGCTGTTATTTTTAACTCAATCTGTATCTAACAGAAAATGATCAACTGTCCTATTCCCGCTGAAGCACTACACGAGCTTATCTATGTATTTGGAGGCTTTCTCCTGATTCTTCACGGTTAACTCAACTGCATTTAAATTTGCAATTAATAAGATGATAAAAACTGTATACCACTTAAACATTCAAAACCTCTGTATTTAAATTTTACATAAGTAAAGTCGTAGCAAAAATGTGTATCTTGCGGTAAAAATGCTTTTCTTTAGCTTTTCTCATTTAAAATAAGTTTTGTGAATAAGGTTTGCAAAAATTTAGAATTTTACTGCACCAGAAGTTTATTTTTAAGGTGCAATAAAAGACAGGCTTCTAAAAGACAATTAATGTAAAGACTGCAGGTAATCGACTAAAGAAGCAAACTCCTTGAGGGAAAGTGTATTTACGAGGCCGGGTGGCATCATAGAGTTTTTACTTGCACTTTCTTTGCTTATATCGACTGTATTAAGCTTTTGTACTGTGCCTACCATGCTTCTGACAGTAACTTGCTGTTCATCTTTGGCTGTCACAAAGCCACTGATGGTAGAGCCGTCTTTCATAGTAAAACTATACGTTTGAAAGCCTTGAGCAACTTCAGCTTCAGGCTTTACTATGTGAGTAATGATCTGCTCGCGATTGAAGAGATTTCCAACTGACCCCAGGTATGGACCTTTCTGAGGTTCAGATAGAAGTACTGAATGACAGACAATACAGCTCTGTCTGGTAAAAAGTCGCTTGCCTAATTCTTTGTCGCCGCTCATTTTTAAAATTTTATTCTTAAGGTCTTCGTATTTAAAATCACTGACCAGTTTACTCGAGAGCGAAGTTGTGTCTATAGCTAGTAAGGAAGCCGTTTCACTTGCAACTTTGGCTACTTTTTTATTTTTAGTCCATTCGTTAACAAGCTCTTTGAAGTTTATAGCTTTATTTGCGCCGATACTCTTTAGCATGGCAAGACTCGGTCTATCTTGAATACCAGAAATAAGCCTTAATCTTGTATTTTCAGAGCTTAAAGGACTTTGGGCTAGGCCGACAAGCATGTCACAAAAGACTCTTTGGATATGTTCAGACATCCTTAAAGCAGAAGGATATGTTTGTGGGATTCTCTGTATGAAATCGACTCTGTGTGAAGGGCTGGAGATGAAGTCTTGGCTTAAGGTTTTGAATAAGGCAGAGTCTTTTGGGAGTTTCTGTAAAGACTGCAGTAAAGGAATACACCATTTTTTATAGGTGAAGCCTTCGACAACTAATGCAGCTCTGAAGGCTTTTATTCTAAAACCATCGACTCGCTTCGTGTCATTTACTGCACTTAAAAGACCATTTAGTTGACTGAAGCTGTGAGACGGTTGATTAACTAGTTGTTCGATTGGATCAATTTTTATATCGAGCTGTAATTCATCCAGAGAAACATTGTGAAGACGAATTTGAAACAAAAGCTGCTTTTGCTCTTCTTCATTCATTGCTTTCACTTCTTTTCTAAGTACTGCAGCGATAGCACTAGACATCTCCCAAGTAACAGGTTTGTAATATGGGCCTAAAGAGTTTGGTCTAGTTCCCCACCAGTCGGTTCCATTCCAAACAGCTTCTTTGTTGTAAGTGCGAAGTAAAACCTTTAAATAAGGTAGTTTTTTGTCAAAGCCTTTAGTTGCTACCAGTTCTTTCAGCAAGAGAGTGGTGGCAGTTTTGTTATGGATCTGTCTTAATACAGCAAATGAGGCTTTTCTTAATTCATCATCTTTCAATGCTTTTATGAGTTCCGAAACTGGCGCCATTTCAACTAATGCTCTTCTTGCAGTATGCGGAACAGCTCGGTGAACGTGAGGTTGACCTTGAACTAAGGGCGTTCTTTCGTGGCTGTCATCCGAGATTTTTAATAGCTCATTAGTTAATTGGTTTAGATTGAGTAGTCGAGCACCAAAGGCCGCGACCATTTGCACTCTTGGGTTTTTATCAGCTAGGCCGGACTTAATTAGCTCATTTAAAGAGAGAGTCTTTCTATCTTTACGGTCGATGAGAGCTCTAAGGGCATACTCTCTTATTGATTCATCTTCTGATAGTTTTAAGATGCTTTGGACTGCACTTGTTTTGTCGCGTAGATTTATAGCGTAAAGAGCGGCTATTCTGGATTCCAAAGAAGAAGACTTGGCTTGAGCTTTTAGGAGAAGAGCTGTATCGATTTTTTTGTCAGTTCTAGAGATAAGTTCGTGCTGAGAATTTTGCCTTAAGACATTTGAACCTTTATCTAAAGAGTCGATTAATTCATCAAGAGGAAGCTGTTTAAGTTGTGGGAAAGGGCGGTACTTCCATCCATGTGGCTTGGCTTGAACAATTTGTCCTACAACCGTACCTGGTTTAGTTCTTGCACTACCATTTTCAAAAGTTGCTAAGTATAGTCGTGAACTACCGTCCACATCTAATTCTACCATCTTGGATAATTGCAGAGAGGTTATGTCATTATTTATAAATGTAGCTTCATGAGTTTTCAGTGTATGCGTGTAAAGCTTTCCCCAACTCATAGTATGAAAGTGATTATTAAACCACTCAGGGAAGCCAGGTTCTTGAAGGTGGATTGCACCTACACCAGATCCACCCCCGTGATCGTAAAGAGGAGGCATAGCATCTTCAGAGAAAAACTTATAAAGATTTGGGTAGCCCATGTGAGCGAGTGGCGTTAAGTGATGGACACGGGCGTTCCAGCCATCGCCATCATTCGTGTTATCAAGCGTAACTATATCTAGTTTATGGTTGATGCCTATATCATAAGTATTTCTGGTTCCTTGCGTATAAAGCTGAAGCTCACTTCCGTCCATTCTCATACGTATGATGCCACCACCATAAAGGGTGACTTTCGATCCATCGGAACCTGTAGCAGTTGCTCCGAAATCACCAAGCGCAGTATAAATCCAGCCATCTATACCGATTCTAAGATCATTAGCAGTGTGGTCGCCACCACGGCGCCAGTTCATATCGTGACCAAAACCTTTAGCAAGTACTTTGTGCTCATCAGCGACGCCGTCACCATTTGTATCTTTGAAAGTAGATATAAAAGGCGGGTGCATCACATAAAGAGTTCCATTTACAAAGTGTCCACCACGAGGAGTGTCGATGTTCGGTACAAACTTCGTCATGACATCTGCTTTACCGTCACCATCCTTATCAACTAACCTTAAGATTGATCCTTGGTTTTTTCCCAGACCTAAGCCCGCATTGTCGTCACATAAGACATAAAGAGCTCCACCAGGCTCGGCTATTACAGAAACTGGACTGTTAACTTCTGGAGCTGTCGCAAATACAGATAATGTATGATCCTTAAATTCAGGAAGTGGATTAAAAGGTTTTTTTGGGGCTTTATGTGTTAGTACTATTTCTTGAGCATAGAGAGGCACGGTCATAAGTAAACCGACCAATATGGGTAGTAAAGTTTTCATCTTAGTCCTTTAAAATTCAATTATTTTTTAAATAAAGTCGGAGACCAATGAAGGATCTTGCGCGTAGGGCAAAAATACTTAATAGACGAAATAAGTAATAATATCTTTTATGCATTTTTTATGAAAAATAGCATTGTTGTGTTTAGAATTTGTTTTGACTGTTGATTAGATAGTATGATGAATAAATAACTTAGAGACAAGCCTATGCGTATTTTGTTAGTTTTAAATATATTCTTTTCTTATCTATGTTTTGGAGACCTACCAAGTAAGAAGTCATATAAATATGAAGGGATGTTGGGAGAGCAAAGTATAACGGTATATTTTCCAGAGAATCATAAGATAGAAGATAAAGCTCCCTGTTTGGTATTTTTCCATGGAGGTGGTTGGAGCGGAGGAAGTCCAAATCAATTTAGATCTATAGCTCAGTACTTTGCTAAGAGAGGCGCTGTATGTGTTACTCCAACTTATTCAAAAAATCCTAAAGCTAAAGTTAAAAACCTTCCTAAAGGTGAGTCCCGTAAACGTGTTTGTGTAATAGATGGCAAGTCTGTTATGCGTTGGGTTGTTGAAAATGCAGCTGTTATCGGTATCGATAAAGATAAAATTGCCGCAGGTGGTGCATCTGCAGGAGGTCATATCTCTGTACTGTCATTTTTAGATAAAGAGTACAATAACCCAAATGACTCTAAGGTCGACTTTGACGTCAAAGCTTTCTTGCTTTACTGCCCTGCATTTAGCTCATCATCTACTAAGCCGTATGATGTAAGTGTCTATAAAAATCTACCGAAGAAACTTCCACCGATGCTTTTTATCGTTGGCGAGAAAGATAGTTGGAAAAAGGGGAGTGATTCTCTAGTGAAAGCAGTAACGGAGCAGGGGACGGAAGTTCGACACCTCATGGGACCAGGTGAAAAACATATGTTCTATGGTTCTAAAGACTGGGGGAGTCTTAGCCTTTTAGCTTCAGATCAGTTCCTGATAGAAAAAGGTATCTTAACTGGGACACCGACAGCTAAAAGTAGTAATGATAATAAATTAGTTCTTATAAAATAGAAACTTCTACGCTTGACGTTGAATAATTGTTATCGGCGTTAGGCAAAACCTTACTTTCAAAGAATAAATGGGGCTCTTATCTAAATACTTTAAAGACGTGCTGAGTTCGAAAAGAATTTAAGCTCTCTCAAAGAATTTTGTATATAAATTCGCAAGATTCTTCATTCATCTACGACTTAAATCAAAAAGCAATTGAAATAGCGTTTAGTTTTATCTGTTAGTATAGGGTGTTCATTCTCTATTTTATTGAAAACTAACTATTTCTGAATGTTCGTGATTTATGTATGTGGAGTGAATGTTATATGAGGTGGTGCCGTGAATAAAAACTGGAATACACAAGATAGTCTTATCTTAAGAGCACAAAACCCCTATGATGAAAAAGCGTGGGATGATTTTGTAGGCTTTTATGAGTCATTTGTAAAAATGGTTTTAAGAAAAGTAAAAATTCATTGTTCAGATGAAGAAGACCTCGTTCAAACTATCATACTAAACCTCTGGAAAAATTTACCTAAGTACAAGAAAGGCAATGCTCGATTTAGGACATGGCTAAGCACCGTGATTCGAAACACAGCCATCAACGATTTAAGAAAGTGCAGTACCGAAAGTCTTAAAAGGGATAGGTTTTCAGAAGATTTGGAAACAGTTTCGGTACCACGAGTTGAAATGATCATTGATGAAGAATGGGATAAGTACATCATCAATCTTGCAATGGAGAAGGTTGAAAAAAGGTTTGATGGACAAGCCATGGAAGCTTTTAAATTGAGCCTTAAAGGAAAGAATGTTCGCCAGATCGCTCAGACCCTCAATTTAAAAGAGAATACAATTTATACCCTGCGCAGTCGAGTTAAAAGGCGTTTAAAACAAGAGGTCTATGGGCTATCGAAAAGATGCGAGATCAACTTATGAACTTGTCATTAGATGAGCTTCTAGTCACTGAGGATGCTTGGGAACAAGAGGCCTTGAAAGAGATCTCTGGGAATCAGCGTTATCGAAATAAAGAGTTGATTGCTTCAGGAGGTCATAAGAATGTATTTAGAGTTTTCGATATAAAAATGCAAAGGCATGTCGCTTTTGCTGAGATCAAGGAGGACATCCCAGAAGAAGATTATGATGATTTTATAAATGAAGCTTGTTTAACCGCATCTCTTCAGCACCCAAACATAGTGAAAGTCTTTGATTACGGCTTCAGTAAAAATAGTTTGCCATACTTCACTATGGAGCTAAAAACGGGAAAGACTTTAGAAAGCATCATCAATGAGAGACAAATAAGTGCTGTCAGTTTATTGGAAATATTTTTCAAAGTTTGTGAAGCCATGCAGTACTCTCACTCAGAAGGTATAATTCACCTAGACCTTAAACCAAGTAATATTCAAGTTGGTCAATTTAACGAGGTTGAGGTGTGTGACTGGGGCTTAAGCCGTGAAGTCGGTAGCCTCAAAACAGGCGAGAACCTCAAAGGTACACCAGGTTATATGGCTCCAGAACAGGCAATGACTGGGGCTGTTTTAGATGAAAGGACAGACGTTTACTCGCTTGGTGCTATTCTCTATACAGTTTTAACTGGAGAGGCATCCATATCAGGTGGAGCAAAGACTGTCGTAAAAGCAACGATTCGAAATAGTATAGTTCCTCCTTCAAGAAGATGTGAAAATATAGAAATCCCAGGAAGTTTAGATGCTGTGGTCATGAAGGCACTGTCTTGGAGTAAGGTGGATCGTTATCAGTCAGTTGAAGCCTTTAAGTTAGACTTAGCTGACTACTTACAGGGGCGTTCAACAGTGGCTGAAGAAGCAGATCTTCTTCGCGAATTGTTATTGTTTCTTCGCAGAAACCTTAAAGTTATTGCGGTTACTTTGATATTGGTTATTGCTTTCATATTTGTGCGTTCTGAGATTTATAAAAGTGATTTAGAAGCTTCCCTTGCGGTCGAAAGCCTTCATAGAGCTCATAGTGAATTTGTAGAATTAAAGAAGAATGAACAGGCGTTATATGAGCAAAAAGAGCAACATTTTGAAAGCTACGCTCATGCAGTTAAACTACAACATACTATTTCTTCTAAACTGGTAGAGCAGCACCTGGAAGTCGCCAAAGAACATATGATTTACCCAATCTACTTTAGTTCACCCGTAGTGAATCTTCAGAAATCTCTCAAAACCTTTCAAAAGTACTTTTATGAAAAGCAGGATCTTCATAAGGTTCAGGATTTAATTGTTTTGAATCTGTTTCTTTCACAGCGCTTTATTGAGCTACAAAATTACTCTAGTCAGAAATATAAAGTTTTATTTAGCTTAGCAAAGAAATATGAGAATAAAGAACGTTCTCGATTCAATGTTTTATTTGTTAAAGACTTTACTCTCCTTCTTCAAGATATAAATGCTTTGCCTGATTCGGAACAGAAGTTAAAGCAAGAAGTGATAGAGAGGGCGATAGCCTATTCATTAAACGCCAGTGGACTCGAGTTTACTCATGAATCAATTGTTAAAGAGCTTATTCGCTGTTGGAATCCCAAATGGGATGAGGCTAACTTTATTTACAATAAGGGTGAACAGGCCGCCAGGGCTTTTGGCGAACACTTGCATACACTTCGGGCGAGAGCACCTTACTCATCTCATAAGAGTTTTTTAAGCACGTTAAAGATAAGCCGGCTGGATATATGCGGCAGCGAAATTTCCTCTTTTAACGATCTGCGGGGTCTATCCGTTAAAGTCTTAGATATACGAAGTACAAAAATCACAAATCTGCATCCACATAACGTCACTAAAGGTATTGAGAAAGTATATATAAATACGAATCAATTTGACTCAATGAGTAAAATGAAAGTCCCCAAATCCATTCGTTTGGTTAGTAAGGATTGAAATGACTTAGATTCTGAAAGCTTAGGTAAGTTGACGTGTTTACAGGAGAAAATCTTGTGTAGTCGTGCTAACGAGATTTTCATATAGTCTTCGTAGCGATAGAGGGGACGTACATTTTATTCCAAAGTCTGCGATGCTATTTTCTCAAGAATGAAAAAGTTCTAAAAGTTCCTATTGCTCTAGATCTTTACAGTCTTAAACCTTTAAACTTAAGTGCACCCATCAGGAGTCGAACCTGAAACCTTCTGGTTGTAGCCAGAACTTAGAAATAGTTAGTTAAACATTTAGCTGAACTTTAGACCTGAAAATAAACTACGTAAGCTTTACGTAGAATATTAGGTTTCCATACGTGAATTTAGAGTACATATTAACTTTTGTTTATTTTTGTAAGTATTTCGTATTTAGTCATTTGAGTGTTTATGTCATATTTTATGCAATGTTAAGTGGAATGGCAAAGAAGAGCATTGGATGCCAGCGGACGCATGTGACTTAATCTAAATTAGTTATAGATTTTAGGGGAAGTCTGAAGTGGACTTCCCCAGAAATATTGGACATGCGTTAATTACATAGCTTAAAATTGATTAGGAGCAAGATAACCAATATATGAATGTCTTCTTTTAGAATTATAAAAGGTCTCTATATACTCAAAGATGTTCGCTCTTGCAGTTTCTCTATTTTCAAAAACGCCATATTCAAAACAGCATTCAGTTTTAAGAGTAGCAAAGAAACTCTTAGCAACAGCATTATCCCAACAATACCGTTTACGACTCATACTAGTAGTAATACCATTGCTTCGTAGAGTTTGCTGATAAACGTTAGACGCATATTGAGAACCTCTGTCAGAGTGATGAATTAAACCACCTTTTGAGTCTCGACTATCGATAGCCATTCGTAAAGCTTTTAAAGCTAATTCTTTTGTAAGCGTCAATTCTAGGGCATCTTCATCTTAAGCATAGTCATCCTATACTTGTTTTGTTTATTAAAAATAAGGCATATGATGAAGTTCAACAATAAGCAAGAACAGTATGAGTGGTGGACTAAGGCCATCGGAAAAATT
>JAJPOQ010000032.1 GCA_021232515.1 Lentisphaeraceae bacterium | reverse complement strand
TCAGGCTGAGATGAAAGACTTTTTTTGTACATTAGATGCAAAGCTATTAAAGGTTATTAGAAATTTTCGCTGCACCTAATATAGCACAAAATAATCATAAGTAACTTTTAATTAAATATTTATGCAATGATCAGCAAGCCTCAATTAAAGAATTCAATGATGGCTCAAAAGCAACTGTCGACAAAGAATATATAATCGATTCCATTTTATCGCCGGGAACTAAGATCGTGAAAGGGTACCACCCGGCTATGCCGTCCTACCAAGGTGTTATTCCTCAGAATGAGTTAGAGTCGATCCTTCTTTATATAGACTCACTCAAGTAGAAAAAAAGAAAGCCAGCCTCTTTCAAGGCTGGCCAACACACAACACAATGACCTGTTTAATTCGCGGCTGTAAAAATCTCACGAATGACATCAGGTAATATGACTTTATTAAATACAGCGAACTCATCAACTGCACCTTTGAATGAATCTTCTGAGTTACCTGAACCGATATACATACCAGGCAGTAAAGTATCTGTTAAAACACCTTCAAAGTTATCTCTCTTAGCCGCTACTAACTTAGCATTTTGATAAATCTTAACGTTCTGGCCATTGAAGACAAAGGCAACATGGTGCCAAACCCCAGTGGCAAGTGCAGTAGATGTACCGACAGTTACTTTTGAACCATGTCGATCGTGCATAACGGCCATAAGTCGGCCTTCATCCAAGTAGAGTTTAAATTGTCCTTTATCATCGCCATTTCGAGCGACAACCCCGTTTCCGCCTTCATCGATTTTAAGCCAAGTCATGACAGTTAAAGAGTCGGTTGCTTTCGGATAATCACCAACTTCCAGGTAATTATTTGGCTTACTTCTAAATGCATCGCCGATTTTACCTTTCGTTACATCACCCTTAGTTGTTTTAAGCGTTCCGGGTAAAAAAGCGGAGTAATTATAAAATTGATTTGAACCACTTTTATCCATTGGTAAGTATACAACTGGAGAATATCCTGCGATCAACTGTTGATAAGGTTTTTTAAGATCTGGCAACTGAGTCACAAAGTAATCTTCTCTAACTTTTAAACTCTTAATTTTACCGGATTTACTTTCAAGTCTTAGTCCCTGCCCTGCAGTTAAAAGTTTCTCTGAACCATCTTCTGAAATAGCCTGAACCTTACCTTTAAAAACAAAGAGGCGTACATCCTGCTCGTCAAAGTACTCAACTGCGAACTCTGTACCTAAATCGTTAAAAACTGCTTTCGGGGTTGATATAGTAAAGCGTTTTGTGCCTGGCGGAGTCGCCGCATACACTTTCCCTGAATTTAAAAAGATCTCTTTGTCGTCAACAAATTTAAATGACGCTGGACCTTCTATAACTACTTTGATATTTCCTTTATACTTCAGTTCAGCTATACCTTTCTTCAACTCATAGGTTCCTTCACCCATTTCATCACCCGGAAGAACATCTCTTCCGTCAAGAGTGGTTATACCTGCATTTATCCCCGATTGTAAAACTGCAAGATTACCTTGAGAAGCCTTTCCAGTTAACATGAAAATTGTAAAACCTATAGCGATACAAGCTGCTAACGAGTAAAGCCAACTTGGAAACTTAACTGGTTCTTTAATTTTGTGTGGTTGAGCTTTGGTTTGCGGTAACTCTTCTTCTGTTGCGTTAAAAAGCTTTGATAAGTCTTCTGAACTAGCAAGCTTACCATTTTGGTCTTCTAGTAAAGCCTGTATGTGACAATGGTCATAGTACTCTTCGACCCAACTGCTATTTTCCAAGAGCAAAGCATTTAAACGCGAAAACTCATCATCTGTCAAAGCTCGTTCTGCCATAGCAGATAATAGCTTTTCAAATTCTTTTCTAGTTTCAGCACTCATTCTTCTTTCCCGATCTCTATGCTCTTCACACAATCAATTAGTTTTTGTCTAACTCTAAATAAAGCCTGGGTCACAGTATTTGCCGGCACGCCTTCTTCATCGGCGATCTGGTTTACACTTGTTCCATCTCTATATCTTTTAGTGACAAAGTTTTGGTACTTCTCTTTTAATTGAGAAATACATCTGTTGAGCTTCTCTTTTCGAATGTCATAGACTTCTTCTACTCTATCCGATTCTTTATCTAGTCGCTCTAAAACTTCATCATCGAAAACCAGACGATCTCGACGCCGTTTCTGTTTGTAGGCCATCATTTGAAAGTGAGCTATGCTCTTTGACCAAGCATTGAAGCTTGTTCCGAATTCAAACTGTTCTCTCTTTTTCCAAATGACAATATTTGTTTCCTGAAGGATCTCTCGAGTCGCTTCTGGATTCGCCATCTGTGAATAGATGTAGCCAAACAACTTTCCTTGATACTGCGTAACAAGATCAATAAACTGTTTTTCGTTGTCGGAGCTTTCCATGAATTCGCTTTTTGAAAGGTTAAGGTCGCTGAATCAGCACTGCCAATATAAAATAATACGCTGCTTTTGTCAATCGTACCGTTAGCTCGACATAAGCTTAAACCTCTCTTCAAAAGAACTCTGTAAGTTCCAACAATAACTAGATAGCTTAGGGGTTATCAAATATTATCTTTTTTTGAAAAAATTTTTATTTTTCTCAAAATGAAGCAGTTAAGAAGAATCAGCAAGATGTCATTTAGGCAAAAAAATAGACCGAACTAAGTCGGCCTCAAATGAATAAAAGTTAAGACTTATCAGTCTTTTTCTTTTTCTCAATATTTTTCCAGAGTTTAGATTCTTCCCAACCTTTGCGGTCTACTGGTCTGGGCTTATCGCCTTTACCTGCGCTCATAACGAATCTCCTAATTTTAAACAATGACTGTATATATAATTTGGCTCATATTTTTCAACTCAAGAATTAATCATTTTTAAAGTCAAATTTTATATTTACCCACTACACTTATTTTTTTGACCTTTTAAATTGATTTTGAAGTAAGATTTCAAATTCTCATGCGTATATTTTGTGATCTTTGAGACAGGTTAGCCCAAATTTAACGATATAGTGAGTATGAACACCCAATCAAACATAGACATATCTCTAGAAGACTTTGATCGTATACCAACGACCAAAATTAAGATGAACTTAAAGGAAAACATCCTTTATCGAGTTCTCTATGTTTTTTCTATAACCTGTGGCCTTATTTACGGTCTTATCCTACTCATGTTCGTTTGCTTTCAAGACAGTCTTCTCTATCAACCTGAAAAAGCCATATCTCGAGTTCCCGTCCAATCTGGTCACTCATTTATGAACATCGTTCTTAAAGCCAAAGATGGAAATAAACTCAACGCTTGGTACATACCTTCTCATAAGAATAATGGTACAGTTTTATTTTGCCGTGCAAACAAAGGTAACATGTCGAATGACCACGACGTGATCGAAACGTGGAATAAAAACGGCTACAATATACTTACCTTTGACTATCGTGGATTTGGTAGCAGCGAAGGTGTCCCTACAGAAGAAGGGACCTATCAAGATTCTGAAGCTGCCCTTAAGTGGCTTACAGACAATCGTCTTACCCAAAAACGTTTTATCATCCATGGCCATTCCCTTGGTGGAAGTGTCGCTGCTCGGCTTGCATCAAAGTATAAGTGCGACGGACTGGTTTTAGAGTCTAGTTTCACTTCACTTAAAAAATTGACTAAACTAAAGTTCCCTATTCTACCAACATCTATTATTTGTTTTAGTGAATACCCTACCGAGAAATACTTGAGTTCTGTGACTGCTCCTGTATACGTAATTCACTCACCAGAAAACAAAAAGGTACCGTTCAAAATGGGTAAAAATGTTTATAAAGTTGCAAATGAGCCAAAAATGTTTCTCCTAAATGAAACCGCCGACTTCAACTTTCCTTCACACAGCCCAAGGTATGCTACTTCGCTTGCTAGTTTTGCGAATTCTCTGAATCAAAACTAAAACATGCCATCAACTTATTTAGGGCTTGGGCTGATCTGCTGCTTATCTTTGCTCCCAACAGCCCAGCTGATTAAATATAAAGATAAGCTTTTCTTTCCATTTGCGCTTAACGGCATTTTACTCATACCGGTCTTCATGTGGATCTCTGTTCAGTTCCCTGCTGAGTCAAGTTTTATAAATACATGCCTCTTTTTTGCCTTTCTATTGGGGCCTTTAGTTGCACAAAAGCTAATAAGCCAAAGTGGATCAAAGTCTGAGTTCAATGAACCTATATTTTTAACTCTTATTCTTAAAACCTTATGTCCATTTTTTCCCATTGCTGAAATCCGCAAATGCTTTAAAGCATTCAAAAACTCTGATCCCATTGATCAAATTAAAGATAACTCTCACCTCGCCATAGCTCTAAAAGCCCAACTTTTCTTTCATCGTGGCGAATGGTTAAGCGCACATAATTGGTTAAATAACTTCACCCAATACAGAATAACGCGTAGTGCCTGGATGACTCTACTCAGAATTCGTACTTATTGTCAAAATGGTCAGATAAGTGACGCCATAGTCTTAACTCAAAAAGTAAGAGATAAAGAAACCCAGCTTTCATTCTATCCCTTTCATCTCATTTATATCTTCAGTTTCAGTGGCAATATAGCTGGAACAAAAATGGCTCTTAAAGTCAAAGAAACTGAAATAAATGAAAGCAATGCAAAAGTATGGTTAGCGAATAGTTTGTTTCACTCTCCTGACTCTCTAGAAGAAGGTCGAGCAGAACTCATAGAACTAGTCACATCTGACAACCTTCGCATCTCAAAGTCTGCCCAAGAAGCATTAAATGTCCCACCATGTCAAAAGCCAGAGTTAACGAACCACTTTATTGACGACCTTAAAAGAAATGAAGCGCTCTATAAGATACGTAAGAATAGAAAAATACTCACAGTCACTTTAGCTCTAGTGAACCTCGGACTCTTTTTCTACTCTTCGTCAAATACACAATTTGCTGATCAATTTACTCTAAGAACTCCTGAGATATATGAAACAAAAGAATACTGGCGCTTACTTACGACGACTTTTATGCATTTTGACTTAGCCCACTGCTTAAGCAACGTCATCATGCTTTTGTTATTCGGAGTATTCACTGAGTCACACTTTAATAAAATCAAGTATCTGACCATCTACATTTTATCTGGACTCTTCGGCATGGCAATCATAACTTTTATGCATAGAACAAACACTCACGCCACAATCATCCTAGGCGCGTCTGGCAGCACCATGGCGTTACTCGGCTCTCAACTAGCCATAATACTGAAGAAACGACAACGATTGGCCTTAAAAGTCTTTAATTACCAAATCTTTTTATTGATAGGAATATGCTTTTTCCAATTTACCTCAGACCTCTTAACACCACGAGTTAGTTTCACTGCTCACTTTTCTGGTCTTGTCTTCGGTCTAGCATTGGCATATCTTTTATATAAGGGACAAGAACAACCCGTGGAGCTCAAAGATGAACAACAAAGCTAATTACCCGATAGAAAAACTGCCTGTATATGAGTTTCGTGGGAGCATCTCTGAAATAGGTCACCAATATGGAGAAACCTGCCGTGAGCAAATAAAGGAGCTCTGTGAGATAAGAATAGGTGCAGCCCTTGAACATGCACAAGAACGCGGCCGAAGCTTTACAAAAAAACAAGCTCTTGAACTCATCTCTCAAAATACTCCTATCATCAAAAACTTTGATTTAGAGATCTATGAAGAAACGGCTGCTATAGCTGAATCCGCGAATGTGAGTTTTGAAGAGCTCATACTCATGCAAGGACTCACTGATTATCGAGACTATCTTTCTTGGGGAAAAATAGCCGATGGTTTTGGGTGTACCTCAATCATCACTCCTCGTCAGAACAGTAAAAATGGCAAACTCCTTCTTGCCCAGAACTGGGACCTGGGGACAAGCAACATGCCCTATGTCTGTTTTGTCATACGTCACCCCAAAGATAAACCGTCCAGCTACAACCTAACTGTCACTGGTGGTCTTTCGTTAATTGGCCTGAATAGTCATGGTGTCGCTATAGGAACAAATAACATAAAGTCAACAGACTCTAGACTTGGAGTTCACTACCTCAACCTCATTCACAAAGCCATGCATTTAAATTCGTGCGATAAAGTCGTTAACATGATTCAAAGTGCCCAAAGAAGCGGCGCACACTATTTTCTAATAGGAGATAAAAATGGGAATTCTGCAGGCATAGAATGCACAGCGCTAAAATCCGCAATTCGAACCTCTGAGAACGGCATAGTCACTCACTGCAATCATATACTCGATAAAGAGCTAGCAAAACTCGAAGCGGAAAATATGGGTGACTCGACCTGTGCAAGACAAAAAAGAGTTGACGAATTAATTCAAAATAAAAAGCTCTGTGTTGACTCCATTAAAGACATTCTTTCTGATCATGAAAATGACGAGTTTAGTATATGCCGTCACAGTGACATGAACGGCATAAGTACAAATGCCTCAATAATCATTGAACCTGAAGATGGCAAAATACATGCCTGTAGAAGCCATCCACATCTTGGTGAATGGCAAACTTTCAGTGCCTTTTAGGCAGCTAAAACCATTTGTCTCAATAATAAACCTGCATAAGCAAAACTATCATTCGCTCCTTCATCTAGTTTCTGTAAGAGGAACTTCTCGACATAAGTTTGGATCGTCTCTCTTAAACTATACTCCTGTTCTTCCGGCATAAAGTGAGTAGCAAGTTCTTTAACTTTCTCTGGAGACTTGATTAACGAACAAAGTATCTCAACGAGTAAGTCGCGTGAAACTTTAACTAACTGTTTATTGAAAGATGAATCAGTAAAACCATTATGGTTTGAAACCCACTCCTCAAAGTACTGCTTCAACATAGGCTCTCGGATAATAAAAGTTACAGAACCAGAAGAAGCCTCAAATAATCCTTTTGAAACCAAGTCAACAAAGTCTTCTACGGCCTGTTCGTCTGTATACCGATCATACTTTAGCTGAGACTCAAAATACAGATTGCGAACTCTAGCTTCACTTAGCTGTAACATTCTCGCTGCTTGAAAAGTATTTAAGTCTTCTCCAAATACTCCATCTTTTGATAAAAGAGAAAAGACTAAAACATCGAGATCCCTTTTCTGAAGACTTCCCATTCCTCTGGCTAAGTATTCGTCTAAAAATGCCACCGCAAACTTTTCTGCATTATTAAGATTCACTTTACGATTCATTAACTTTCCTTTTTTATTTTAATATACCTCATAACAAGATACAATTTTTGTCCCTTATAAAGTTGCGAGAGAAAAAAGAATAGAAAAAGATTACATAACTAACTAAATGAGAATAACTTGATGAAATTTTTACTAGTAACAACTTTATATATATTACTAACAAACATTACATATGCAGAAAAACTGCCAGAAGAAATAAGTCAATTAAACGCTGACTACAATGAAAATATAGACCTGTATTGTATTCAAACTGAAGACAGTATCAAACGCTTAGCAATCAGCAAAAAAGTATCTACAGCACTTATACTTTTCTTAAACCCTGAGCTTAAAAGAACGGCTGATATATACACCGGCAGAGTCATCAAGTTACCCGGTCGTAAAGTTATGGAGTATATAGGAAGTCGCAGTAAGAACCTTCACCATAAAGTCCTTGAGTTAGGCTCAAAATCTTACAGCATTCGAAAACAGGCATTAAACTTCTTGGTAGAGAGAAACTATCTAGCAGTCCCTATTCTTCTCAAGGCCTTAAAATCTAAAACTCCAGATATAAAAGAAAACGCTAAAGAAGCCTTAAAAAAGATTTTAGCAGATCTAAATCACTTTAAAAGTAAGCGTCAAATATAGAGCATCTGTTTTTCCCTTGCCTTATCGATTATTCTGATCCGGATTAATAAAAACAAAGGATCGTATAATGAATCAGATGAGTCGCGAAGAGAAATATGAATATTGGAGCTTAGTAGTAGAAGAG
>JAJPOQ010000066.1 GCA_021232515.1 Lentisphaeraceae bacterium | reverse complement strand
CACTCGAGGTCAAACTCTTTCAGTTATGCATAAGTTCAGCAGAGGTAGACTCCGACGAGTTGGGAAGACCCATTCTCGTCTACGCTCTGCCTTTAAATGAAAATAAAGTGTCAACTTTTAATCAGGACTAGACAAGTGAGCAGTAGTTTGCTGTTGGGAGCGCGGGCAGCTTGCCCGCAATAACAACTGATTAACTCTTGAAGCTTTCACTGTCTGGTTCTTTCAAAATGAACCAACTGACGTAGACGGCAATACATGGAAGTAAGACCTTTAGCCAAAGAGGCGACACGAGGTAAGTGCTTAGTCCTATTGAAATCCACAACACGGTAACGGCTATTTTTTTAGCTCGTTTAGGTATGCCTTTTCCTTCAAGATAGTCTTTGACAGATGGTCCAAACTTTTTGTGATTGATGATCTTTTCATAAAACTCTTGAGAACTGTAGCTGAAACATATAGCAGCCAAGATTAAAAATGGCGTTGTTGGTAAGACTGGCAATAAAATTCCCATAACTCCTAGCAAAATACACAGGAATCCAAGTGTTTTAATAAGGAATCTTAAGAGTGGGTTTTTTACAATTTTTATTTTCATGGTTGTATTAT
The DNA here is from genome assembly GCA_021232515.1 of Lentisphaeraceae bacterium. Lineage (GTDB taxonomy): Bacteria > Verrucomicrobiota > Lentisphaeria > Lentisphaerales > Lentisphaeraceae > JAKVBD01. The sequence goes on along the minus strand of JAJPOQ010000066.1, from coordinate 18,685 downwards.
AGGTCATTTCTATAAAAAACTGAGCGCTGAAATATTTTTTCATATGTTTTTTACACAGCTATTTTAGATTGACTATAGTGTGACAAAAGCTAGCTTGAGTTAAATCTATTAGAGGAAAGAGGAATATTGACGAGTCCAGTTAGAGGAGCAGTAATAGGCGTATCCATTTTAGTCGCCTGGACTATAATTGGTTCTGTTGGCTTTATGGTTATAGAAGGCTGGGGTTTCCTAAATGCTCTTTATATGACTGTTATCACTATCTCGACGGTTGGTTATAGTGAAGTTAGAAGTGTTTCCGACGAAGGAAAAGCTTTTGTCATGTTTCTAATTATTGGCGGTTGGGCTAGTAGTGTTCATGCTTTAGCTCGTATAGGTCAGTTACTTTTTGAAGGTGGCTTTTTTGATATATTAGGAGATAAGAAAAGGTTAAAGAAAGTTATGCAGCTCGAAGATCACTACATTGTTTGCGGTTATGGCCGCATGGGGAATGGTATAGTTGAAGGTCTCTTAGAACGAGACGAACCTTTTATAATAATCGACTCAGACCCTTCAAAAGAAGAAATATTTCGTTCTAAGAAAGTTCTTTTTCTTATCGGAGATGCTACTCAAGAAAGTACTCTTTTAGAAGCAGGCATAGATCGCGCCAAGTCACTTTTAGCCCTACTACCATCGGATGCAGATAATCTATATTTGGCGATAGCTGCTAAGGAAGTGAATCCGGACATCTACCTTGTCTCTCAAGCACTTTATGAGATCGCTGAGAAGAGACTTCGTAAAAGTGGTGCAGACCGCGTTATTTCTCCTTATAAAATTGCCAGCCACCATGCACTTCACGCTGCAGTAACTCTCATGCCTGAGAAGAACTTTGAAATCGGCCGTACCGAAATAGGGGTGCCGGTAAGTATACGAGAAGTCATAGTAAATAAGGGCTCTCAACTTGTTGGCAAAACGATTATAGATTCTAATTTAAAGTCAGAGTATGACATTCTTGTAGTTGGAATAAAAAAAGAGACTGGTGAGGTTTTGATCAATCCAGCCCCTACCGATGAAATTCATGAGAAAGACATGCTTGTTCTAGCAGGGCAAAACCACAATATATCGGCAGTTCAGACTCTTTGTGGATAGAAATATTTAAGCCGCGTGACCAACTATAAGTTAAGGTAAAATTCCTTTTCGTATTGTCTCACTGGTATAGCCTTGAAGGTCCCAAAAGCTATATTCTCTATGCAAAGCCTGCGGCTCTCATGATCTGCACTATTATGACGGCACCAAGATAAGCAACTCCTGTAAATGTGAAGAGCTGAATCATCGCTATTTTGGTTGATCCAGTTTCATTCTTTGCGACTACAACTGTTGGAAAGCACTGTAGAGCGACAGAGAAAAAGAACATGAGGCCTACACAAGTAGACGCGGTGAATATTTTCTGGTCTGTTCCCTCAAAAGTTACAGTGCGCATACGCTCCAAAAGCTTTTGACTGCTAATTTTATCCTCGTCATCCGTATCTGTATCTATTGTCATATCTTCTGATTTATATGTAAGTATCATTGACTCAACGAAGACTTCTCTAGCAGCAAAACTAGCTATAATTGCTACACCGCCACGCCAATCTAGGCCCATAGGTTCTACAACCGGTTCAATTAATCTACCGACCTGAGCGGCATATGAAGTAGATGCAGTTTCGGAGTCATTGGCCCCTTTGGGGTAATTTGTCAAGAACCATAAAGCCATACCAATAATTATAATTGTTGGTCCTGCTTTTTTGAGATAATAAATGGAGCGCTCGTAGGTTGAGCGGTAGATAACTTTAAACAGCGGTAATTTTAAAGATGGTAACTCTAACTGGAAATGACTATTGCCAGATCTTTTGAAAGCTCCAAAACGAGATGCTATTGCAGCTGCTGCTATGCCGAAAAATATACTGGCGAAGTAAAGTGCTGTCATGGCTAAACCACCTTTCCATGGTTCATCTTTTGGTGTTATAAATGCCACTAGTATAACATAGACTGGTAAACGAGCACTACAGCTCATGAGAGGAATAGCAAAGATAGTTACAAGTCTTTCCGCTTTATTTCTGATGGTTCTAGTCGCCATCATAGCTGGTATAGCACAAGCAAAGCCAGATAGAAGAGGAACAAAGGAGCGACCACTTAAGCCAAGTGCAGAAAGGGGTCTGTCTATGAGCATCGCGGCACGAGACAAGTAACCGCTGCCTTCTAAGTAGCCTATGGCAAAGAATAGAATGATGATTTGCGGTAGAAAAATAACTACAGAGCCTATGGCCGCAACAACGCCGTCACTCATAAGGGAGCTGAACCAGTTGTCACCTAAAGCCTCAGCTGTTTTATCAGTAAGGTAACTAAAGAGTTCATCTATCCAGTCCATCGGGTATCCCGCCAGAGAGAATATTGAAACAAAGATACTACCCATAATTAGGAAGAATATAACAAAACCAAAAATGGGATGTAGCAACAGCTTATCAAGAGAGCTTAATTCTTTAGATTTCTTATCCCCGCTGACGACTTTTTCAACGAGAGTATCGATCTCTCTAAAAGTCATTTCAATTTTGTCTTGTGTATATTTCTTAGGAAGCTTTTTGTCGTAAGGTTTAACTTCAAATTTCTCGATAAACTCAACAATCTTGAAAACAGACTTAGTGTCGTGATTGTTGATCGCTATACAAGGGCAGTTTATGCCTTTTTGGATCTCTTCTATATCGAGTTTTTGCCCAGACTTCTCGAGTATATCCAACATGCTTATACACACTACAACGGGTAGCCCAGCTTCTTGTAATTGCTTAACGATAAGTAGCTGACGAGCGAGTTGAGTTGCGTCGATAACGGCAATAAATAAATCTGCTTTGAAGTCTTGGTCAAAAAGCCTTTTAACAGTGACTTCTTGCTCGGGTGTATTTCCTGATAAGCTTACAAGTCCCGGAGTATCGGTGATATCGGTATTTTTAAGTAAGGACTCTCTTGCGGCAGCTGTTTTGAAAGAGACAGTAGCACCAGAATAATTAGCTGTAGTAACAAAAGTTGTTGTCAACTGGTTAAAGAGAGTCGACTTTCCTGCGTTTTGAGAGCCAACAAGAATAATCTTTTTAGTTTGGCTCATACGGAGATGGCTTCGTATTCATGTTTTCTCAAGGCAAATGTAGTACCTCTGAGCATAAAGGCTCTCGGGGTGCCAAAAACTCCTTTTGAGATAAGTTTTACATTTGTGCCAGGAACAAAACCAAGCTCTTCTAATTCTCGTTTAAGAGTTGAATCATGCGAAGATATCTCTTTAACAGTGGCTTCTTGACCAATTTGCAGTTCGTTAAGGTTCATGGCATCTCTAAATTTTGTCTCAATAAGGATTAATAGATAGAGCTTTGAGAGTAGATAGTCAAGAATTGGCGAAATGTTTTTCGCGGAAGTGAGCTATTTTTTCCAAAAATCAGGCAGGAATAGTACTAGGACAGTATAGACTTCAAGCCTACCAATAAGCATCGAAATACTAAGAAGCCATTTAGCAGAATCTGGTAGCCAAGCAAAGTTTTCACTAGGTCCGACTTTAGAAAGTCCAGGTCCGATATTTCCCAAACAGGCAATGGAACTTGTGAAGGCAGTTTCTATGTCGACGCCATCGCAAAGAGTCATGAGCAAACTTATGCCGACATAGAGGGCGATGTAAAGGAAGAAAAAGCTTAGAACTTTGTCGAGTATGGCCGGCTGAACTCGTTGTTTATTCAACTTTACATTTGCCAAAGCATGAGGGAATAGACACTGCTTAAGTTGGACTATTGAGTACTTTACCATCAGCATGATGCGGCTGACTTTCATACCACCAGATGTCGAACCACCGCAACCACCAAAGAAGAAAAATAGGACAATAATGCCTGTTGCCAGCGTTGGCCAAGTGGTGTAGTCGTCACTGCCAAAACCTGTTGTAGTGATTATGGATACAACTTGAAAACTTGCAGAGTTAAGAGCTTTCCAAATGGTGTAGTCAGTTCCCGTGCTATTACCTTGAGTATAGAGTACTAGAGTGATGATCGCCGTACTTATGGCAGTACAGTAAAAGTAGAAGCGGAACTCTTCATCTTTAAAGTAAAAAAGAGGTTTGCCTTTCAGTGCTTTTATGTGAAGAACAAAGTTACAGCCGGCTAAGAACATGAAGAAGGTTATGACGGCGTGAAATTGTCCCGGGTAAGCACCAAGGCTGGCATTTTTTGTCGAAAATCCACCTGTGGCTAATGTACTAAATGTATGGCAAATAGAGTCAAACCAAGTCATGCCCATCACTTTTAAGATGATGAGTAGGATGAAACTAAAAAGGAAATAAACGAGCCAGAGTATCTTAGCGGTATTGGCTATACGTGAGGTTAATTGGTCGGAAGTTGGACCTGGAACCTCAGCTTTATAAAGCTGCATACCACCGATACCAAGTACGGGTAATATGGCTAGAGAAAGTACGACTATACCCATACCACCAAGCCAGTTGGTGAGACTTCGCCAGAAAAGTATCGCTTTTGGTTGTGCCTCGATATTTCTAAGGATACTGCAGCCGGTAGTTGTGAAGCCTGACATGGTCTCAAAAAAGGCATCGGCAACACTCATCGGCTTGGTATTTTTAAGAAGTTCCTTTCCTGAAGCCTGAATAAGTTCAGGGCCTAAGCTTGGATCCATTTGTTCTATAGCGAGCAAAGTTTGGTCGAGAGCCGCGGGGTCTTTACAGATCCATAAATAAGGCAGAGAGCCAAAGGCCGAAATAGCCAGCCAACCAAAGGTTACAACGGCAAAGCCTTCTCGGAAGCCGACGTCAGCTTTAACTCTGGTTTTGAAGAATATGATACCGCCAATCAGTAGAGTTGAGACAGTACAGCCTAAGAAGTTCCAAAATACATCGGGATTTCCTTCAGGTCTGTCCATAACCCAAGCAGGGATAAGACAGACTGCCATGGAAAGGCCCGTCAATAAAACGAGGGCTGCAACTACATTTAGAACGACGGCTTTTTTCATATTTTAACCAAAAAGTGATTTCTTAACGAAGAGCTTTTCAGACTCTCGCATCGCTTGGGCAGTACCCATCATAACAACGCGGTCACCAGTTTGGAAAACTTCGTTACCTATTGCCGGGATGATGACATTTCCACGAAGAATCATGGCAAATACAGCATCTTCAGGACAAGTACTATCGCGAATAGCTTTGTCGGCAATAGGGCACTTAGGAACTACCGTCATGTCAAAGATCTCGGCAGAAATACGGTGCAACATAGCGCCGATACGTCTGTCAGTACCTTTGATCAGATTAATGATTGAGTTTAGGGCGGCTATTCTCGAACTGAAGCAACAGTCGATACTTTCCATGCTGGAGATGATCTCACGATAGTCAGGTTTGTTGATAATAGCGATAACTTTCTTAGCGCCGAGTCGTTTGGCCATAAGTGTACTAAGAACGTTATTTTCATCTTGTGGTAGAATACTCACAAAAGCGTCGCAACGGTCAGCTCCAGCTTCTTGCAGAGCATCACCAGAAGTAGCGTCAGCATTTATAACAGTCATGCCCCCAGCGATTTTATCTAAAGCTTCTTCTGCTAGTTTGCGGTCAGGTTCAACGAGAGTAACGTTGACGCCATTTTTAAGAAGTTCTTCAGCTACCTCAAATGCTAAGGCGTTGGCCCCAGCGATAACAGCGTGACTCACAGTCGATTCATCCACAGTGGCCCACTCTGTGAGGTCGTCAGTATATTTTTTGTCACCAGCAACATAGATCTCGTCATAGTTGTTGAAACGTTCTTTGCCACGAGGGATGATTAGTCTGCCGCGTCGCCAGATGGCACAGATACGGACTTTTTCTAAAAGGTCTTTTCGAGGGAAGTTAAAGAGTTGAGCTCCAACCATAGGAGAACCAGGGTTGAGCTGAAAACCACAGATAACTGCTCCTGGGGAACTGAGGTGAACTACTTCTTTTAAAGTTGGTCGTTGTATAACTTCCATAACCGCACTTTTACATTCCACTTGGGGGATAACCATATGGTCGATGCCAAGGTCTTTGTGCGATATTTCAAGTTTGTCAGGGAAGTAGTCTTTGTTGCCGACACGGGCAACTGTACGTATGTCTGAGTTGAGCTGTTTGGCCATGCCACAAGCAAGGATGTTCACTTCATCTAAGTTTGAAACAGCCACCAAAAGTTGGGCATCTTGAACGCCGATGGCATTTAATGTTGAAGGCCAAGCACCGTTGCCGGTGTAAGTCATGATGTCTAAGGTTTCACTTAGGTCTTCGAGTATTTTCTCGTCTGTGTCGACCATGACGACATCATTGTTTTCTAAACAAAGGGTCGCAGCGAGTCCTTTCCCCACTTCGCCGGCACCGAGTATGATGACTTTCATTTACGTCTCTCAATACGATTATTCAGCGATTAATCTACTGCGCTATGTGGAATATGCTAGCTTCAGACGACTCTTGGAGTCATCTGAGCTATGAGGGGAAAGAGAAGGTTTACTTGAGCTCTTTTATGCGGATATTTTTGTAGAATATCTCGAGAGCTTTACCACCATGGATTTGCACCGCGATCTTACCTTTTATTTTGGCTATCTCTTCGTCAGATTCTTTGTAGTTTGAAACGAGGTTACCATTGATCCAAGTCTGAATCCAGTTGTCTTTACAGATGATGGTATAGTCGTTCCAGCCTTTGCGGTTGAGGACTTTTTCAACTTCTGAAAATGGCTCAGGAGTTCCGATAAACTTACGGCGACGAGATTCATCATAGATGTGTCCCCAGTACTCCATACCGACATCTGCTTGGTAACCTTTCATTTCGTGGTGGTTTGGTATTCTTGAACTGCGAATCTGTATGCCACCATTGTTTTTTATGTCATTGTCCATCTTCACCTGCATACGTAGATCAAAGTTGTAGTAGTCCTTGTCAGTCGCTAAGAAAAAGTTGTGAGGGATCTTTTCATTTGCATTGCCGGCAACGATGGCGCCATTTTGGACTTTGAACCATTTTGTATCGCCTTCCCAACCTGTAAGATCCTTGCCATTGAAGATCTTTTTGTGGCCATCGTCACCCCATCTTTTAGTTGGGTCGTAAGCCATGTTTGAGTGATTCTTCAGATTGTTCTTCAGTAGAAAAACGCCTTTTTTGTTACCAACTATGACGTCTTTTTTATCATCACCATCTATATCACCAACGGTAACTTGAGTACCAACACCGGAGTCGTTGTCGATCATCTTAGGGACAAAAGTAACGCCATCTTTTTTGCGAACCAGTTTAAACCAGTAAAGCACTGCTGGAGCCATAGGTTCAACATCGCCTTTAGGTCCGTGGGCCCAGTATCTTTTACCAGTAACGATGTCTTTCAGACCATCGTTATCCATATCTTGAATACTAAGTGCATGAAGTTGCGAGAAGTTGACGCCGTACTTATTGTCCGCGGGCGAATTCCCCATGATTGGTACTTTGGTGAATGAGCTTGAGTTGTCGTTATTTTTAAACCAATTGAGTCCATAACCGTGAGCGCAGTTACTAGCGATAACGTCATTTTTTCCATCTGCATCAACATCGTAAACCCAGATTTGAGCACAAGTATGTTTCTTTTGGTCAGAAAATTTCACTTCGTGAAGCTTCCATTGTTTCTCAGGATCAATACTTTCTGGTTGTTCGAACCAGCCGTGACTTGCCAGTAAGTCAGTACGTCCATCTTGATTGACGTCTCCAGCTCCTATGCCGTGGGTATACTTGTGCCATGAACCTTTTTCAGAAACTTTGTAGAATTTCCATTTTTCGAGAGGTTTTGCAGGGTTTCGTTTAGCGTAGCCAAAGTAGCCATCGTAGTTACAGATGAGCTCTTCAATGCCATCGCCATCCATGTCGATCAACTCAGGAGACTCGTTGTCGACAACATCCCAAAGCGCAACTTCTTGCCACTTGTCGGTGTTATTTCCAGGATTTAAATAAACATAAAGAGGAGTACCGGGTAAACCGGCGATGAGTATATCATTTTTTCCATCTTTATTTACGTCGCGGACCCAGTTAAAGAAGGCATTTGAGTACTTGTGTGGGACGTGAGCGCCGTCTTTAATTGGCGTGTGCTTACCTTCTTTCATCTCACGGATTTGGTGCTTGACTGTGAAGTCAGGGCCTTCCCACCAAAAAGGTCCGGAAGCTATATCGTTTATGCCATCGCCGTTAAGATCACCAAAGTCGGCACCTTCGGCATAGAAGTTGTTGGTTATAGTCGTTTTTTGAAATTGAGCGGATAGCGATGTTGCTACCACCAAAAAAAATACGGAGAAAAGTTTCATATATACACACCTACATTTAATTCAGATACTAACAAACAACATGATCAATGAATATTTTATAACAAATACTGCAATTATTGTTATAAACGTTTAGTCCGACGATAGAGACGGCAACCATAAAATAATTTCAGGAAAAAAGAAAAGCATTCCTAAAACAACTAGTTGGATCACGATAAATGGTACGACACCGCGGTAGATGTGTGACAACTTTATTTCTGGAGGAGCGACGCCTTTGAGATAAAACAGGGCAAATCCAACTGGTGGAGTGAGGAAAGAAGTTTGTAGTGTTACAGCTACGAGTATAGCAAACCAAACGAGGACTGGTTTGTCGACACCATCTTGATTGACGATGGCCAGTTTTGCTACTAGTGGACCGACAATTGGCAGAAGAACGAGTGAGATTTCGATCCAGTCAAGTATGAAGCCGAGTAAGAATACTAATGCCAAGATAACTAAGACAGTAGAGTGATCCGAAAAGGCTAAATTATCTAAACTAGCCCGTATGATTTTATCGCCATTGAGCTCTTTGAGCGTTAGTGAAAAAGCCGCAGCGCCAATGAGTATGGCCAAGATAAAGGCAGTTGTTTTTCCCGTTTCCACAACAGTTTCCTCGAGGACTTCTTTATTTAGATTCTTCGTTTTGACCGTGAGCAACAAAGCTCCGAGAGCTCCAAGTCCACTGGCTTCAGTTGGTGTAGCTATGCCGAAGAAGATGGTTCCGAGAACTAAAGTCATAAGGAGTAGTGGTGGGATGATAGCGAAAAATAGTTCTTTTACATCTTGCCAGTCAAAAGGTTCTTTTGCTTCATCACTTGGTTTTTGTGCTGCAAAGTAGATATAGATGCAGTAAAGACTGGTGAGAATAAGACCTGGTATGACAGCCCCGTTAAAAAGATCGCCAACGGAGATGTTTAGTTGATCTGCGATGATGATCAACATTATGCTTGGCGGGATAAGTATACCGAGGCAACCAGCGGCGCAAACAGTTCCGGTGGCGAGTTCTTTGGAATAGTGGTTTTTGAGCATTGTTGGAAGTGACATGAGCGCGAGTAAAACAACAGATGCGCCGATTATTCCAGTAGACGCCGCGAGCAAAAGGCCGATCAAAGTAACGGCGAGTGCTAAACCACCGCGTACACTACGAAAAATCTTCTGAAATGACTCCATGAGTTTTTGAGCTATACCGGACTTGTCGAGCATGGCGCCCATAAATATGAACATGGGAAGAGCAACGAGGATGTTATTTGACATCATCCCATAGATGCGATTGACGAGTAGGCCGAGAATTTTGAAATCTGGATAGAAGTCTGTGCCAAAAAGTGAATTTGAAGCTAGGCAAAGAATGGTAGTTAGAAAACTACAGCCCGCAAGTGAAAAGGCGATAGGTATACCGCTAAATATAAAGCTCATAAGCGTAACAAACATGAGGCCAATCATCAGAACTTCAGCTTGCATCTTTACCTCTCAGTAAGTCTGAAAGTCGAAAAGCTTTAGATGTTGCGGCAGCAATGATAAGTAATGCTGAAAAAGGGATAAAACTCTTGATTAACCAGCGATAGGGAAGTCCGCCAGGATTTGACGAAGACTCACTCACGGCAAATGACCGGTCGATAAAAGGTAAACTTTTAAAGAAGATGTATGCGAAAAAAGGGATGACGAAAAGAAGCATCGCACTTAGATCGACCCATTGCTTTTTTCTCTCAGAAAACTTGCCGTAAAGTATGTCCGCTTTTACATGAGCATCAGTCAGTATGGCATAGGCGATACCGTTGAGCATAGAAACTGCAAAAAGGTGCCACTGTAGTTCTTCGAATGCGGCCGAAGTGAAATTGAAAAAATATCGACAAATGACCTGGAGAGTTATAACAAAAACTAACAGTAAATTTCCCCAAAGGAAAAATTTACAGATCTTGGATAAAAGTTTATCTATAGAGTTAGCTAGGCTAGTCATTTATTTGTCTTGGTAGAAAGGCGTTGTCTTTCCAGAGTCGGTAGTCACTTCGAAATGACTTTAAATCCTGCCAGACTTTGGCAAAAAACTTATCTTTTTGAGCTTCTTCTTCGGCGATATCGTGCCATGCATCTTGGAAAGCTTGCATCATTTCAGGATTCCATTTTTTAAGGTGAACGCCGTTTTTATCTACATTTTCTCGCATGACAGAGAACTGTTTTGCTTCACCTTCGGCGATGCTATTTATAAGGCTTTCATTGCAGGCCATTTCGATGATGGCTTGGTGAGCTTCTGGTAGTGACTCCCACAGATCTTTATTTATGATGAGCTCTAGAAAGGTGGCTTGTTGGTGCCAACCTGGGAAGTAGTTGTACTTGACGATTTTGTGGAAACCAAGGTTTTTATCAATACTCGGCATAGAGAACTCAGTTGCATCCAAGACGCCTTTTTCTAAAGCTTGGAAGATCTCGCCACCGCCCATAACAACCGTAGAGGCACCAAGCCTTTCCATAACCCGAGCACCGAGTCCAAAGAAGCGCATTTTGATACCTTGCAGATCTTCAGCTTTATTGACTTCTTTGGCGAACCAACCAGAGGTTTCTGGTGGGAGCATCACACAAGGGATGACTTTAACGTTATAGCCAGCTTGGTCGTACATCTTTTGATATAGCTTGAGGCCATTTCCATACTTCATCCATGCTAAGTACTCAGGGGCTTCTGGTCCAAAAGGAACTGAAGAAAAAAGTGGTCCAGCTGGCATCTTCCCAGACCAAAATCCTGCTGAAGAGTAACCCATATCGATTGTGCCAGTTGAAACAGTATCGAGTATGTCATTTAACCCACCAACATCTGCAGGTTCCATGGTTTTTATAGCGATCTTATTATTTGAGGCTTGGTTAATTCTCGAACTTATTGTTTTGACGCCTGAACCAAGTAGAGGGATATGGGTAGGATAAGCGGAAGCAAGTCTGAGGCGAACCTTTTTTATTTCAACTTCATCCTTTTTGGTCACTTTAGAGCAAGAGCCAAGTAGAAGAATTAAGAGTAGTGCTATGTAGTTTTTCATCAGGTACCTTTAAATGAGCGCTGACTAAAGTAGCTCTACCAATCAAAACTTCAAAACTGGCATTTAAGAGGTGAACATACTTAGAAAATATAGATTGTAGAGCTTCAGTAAATCAAGGTTTTAGAATAGTGGATATAGTATTCAGTTTTGCTTCTACTGGAAAAGAGTGAGCTTAATAGATAAGGGTATTTGGAATGAGCGAGATTTTTATAGAGCATCACACATGGGAAGAGGTCTTGAAAAGAGGCGGTTTTGTACTGATCGCGAAGATAGATGAACTGCTAAATGACAATGGCTTAATCAGAATTAAAATTTTAGCAAAGTATGGCCCGCTAGAGTCTGTGGATTTTTATATCGGAGATAACTCAGAAGACTTTAAAATAGGTGCTTCTGCAGAAGTTCAGTTATATACTGGAATCGAATGGAATGATCCAGAAATCTCACCTATAGACAATCGTTTAAAAGATGGTTTGTACTTTGGTTCATTAAAAGTTGGCGAAAAGGTTGCAGTAGTTAGCAATTTTGGCAGCTTTGAAGTTTTAGCTTATGATGATGACCTACAGACTTCTCTAGAGGCATATAAGTAAATAGCTTTGTCTAATTTTTTGAGCTGTAGTTTGGCTATGGCTTCCTTCTAACTGGACCTCCCAAGCAGGAAGATTAAGTAGCTCAGAAAGCCCACTCTTTACTTCTTGCATATGCTTATAGCTCACATAAATGCTGAAGTCCCAGTCGTTTGCCAATTATAAGCTTGAGACTAAGTGGAAACTGGTATTTGGGTGGAGGAAGAACCTATATTAGGTTTACATGGAGAGGCTTTTTAAATGCATTTAAATTGGTTGATAATAGTTGTTCTTTTGACGTCGTGTCACTCGTATGATGTTCACGACCACTACGATAAAAGTGAATTGCTTGAGCGCATTAAGATTTCAGATGAAGGCACTGAAAGATTGAGGCTAGAAGCTGAGAGTAAGTCATTATCTGAAAAGGCGACTTACTTTGAAAGCAAGATCTTAAAAGAAATTCATCCAAAGTATAAGTTTGTTCCAAAGCATTATTACTCCGACCGTAAAGATCAATTGCGAACTGACATGACGAGCCACCTGTTAGCAGCTTTGGCGTTCAAGTATGGAGTCACTAAGTCATCTCAAGACTTGAAGCTTATTGAAGATATGGTCGATACCTTTATAGCTGCTGATAAAACCAATGGTTACGATGGTTTCCTGCCATATAAAGTGATGGTGAAAGATGGAAGCTTGGTCGCTACGGATAATGAAACTCACGAAAATATTTATGTCCAATTATTTTTTGCTTATGTGATAATACTAAGGAATGTCGAAGACGAAAACGTACTTCAGAAAGTGAAGAGTCACTCTGAAACTATCCTCAAACATTTTGCTAAGCAGGACTTTGTGCTCTACACCCATGAAGGAGAAGAAGCGGACTATAGCGACCTAAGTTTGACGCGTTATTCATTGTATAAAAATAGAAAATTGTCTCTTTTGTCTCTCTTGGATTACGGCCTACTAGTTTTAGATGATGGGTCTTTAAAAACGAAGCTTTTAATGACAAGAAAAGAAGCAGAGGATTTGGGTTATGAAGAGACTGTTTTAAGTTTACATACGGCATTTTTAAATCGAGAGTTTCCAACCCATTCAAGTTCTTGGTTAAACTTTCTAAAGATCTACAACGGTTGGCATAGTTCGGGAAATGAGATCTATAAAAAAGCTTTCATGAGCTTATATGAAAACTATGAAGATGAAAGGAATCCATTTTTAGAGCTAATGAAAGCATCCCTTTTTGACTCATCTATACACGAATCAGTAGAGTCAATTTTATCTAGCTTTCCTCTGACTTTAACAAGCAGAGAAGTTATAAATAGTCCTAGCTTTAAAGATGCCGAGTTCGGTAACTATGTGAAAATTAAACGACACAGAGAGACTCAAGAAATATTACCTGTTTATCAACGACCTTTGAACAATTTCCTTTGGAAACGAAACCCGATGATTGTCGATGGAAACTTTGAGTCGAGCGGGCAAACAACTTATTCTGGAATCGATTTCCTCCAAGCCTATTGGTTTATGCGGTTTTTAAGGTTTTCGACTAATTAGCTAGCTCGATACTTATAAAAAATTTGTATTCAAAGCATCTTGGTGATATTTGAACAATGTGGTGTGTGAAGTGGCGTGCAATTATAGTAAGATTGCGACGCCCTTTATATTTGTGGATGATTTTTATGAAATTATCTTATCTATCTGATAAGGAGCTTATGTGTTAAAGGTGTTCTCAGCAGCAAGGTGTACTCGATTTTTAGTAGTTTTATTTCTAGCATTTTCTCTCTCTATTTCGACAGCTTTTTCCAAAGAAGCAGCGAAGCCAAAGATCAATTTGGGAGAGCTTCGAACAGATGCTAGAAAAACATTTAAGGATAAAGTTGGTCCTTTTGTAAAGACGTATTGTTCAAAGTGTCATGGCAGTCGAGCTAAGGCAGGGATCAATCTTCTTTCGGCTTTAAAAAATCCTGGAAGTGCCTCAGCTTTTGTGCATTGGAAGAAGTCCGTGGCAAATGTCAAAGTAAACGACATGCCTCCGGAAGAAGATGTAAAGAAGATTCCTACTCCAGAGGAGCGCCAACAGTTCATCAAGTGGATTGATAAGCTTAAGTATCTTGCTGAAAAAGACCCCGGGCCTTATGTGATCCGCCGCCTGACCAAAGCTGAGTATGCAAATACCCTGCACGACCTTTATGGAGTTGATCCGTCGATTACAGATAACTTGCCAGATGAAGTTATCGGTGAAGGTTTCATCAATTCTATTTCGCCAATGCAGTCAGAGCTGTATCTAGAGATCGCCAATAAAGTTGTAAATACGATAGTCCCTCCAAAAGGTGAAGGGCCAACATCGATTCAGCTTAAGCTATTTGGTGGAACTCCTTCAAAAGGTGTAGATCTGCGTCAGCGTGCACGGGGAATTGCTCGTTCATTAGCTCGAGATGCTTATCGTCGACCGGCGTCAGAGTTTGAACTAGATACTCTTGTCGATATTTTTGATCTTGGTCGAGAAAATAAGCTCAGCTATACTGACTCACTAGGTTTAATGCTGAAGGCCGTTCTCGTCTCGCCGCAGTTCCTTTTTATCACTCCTTCAGAAGTTGCTAAGCCGAAAGAGAAGATTGTTAAACTTGACGATTATCAGCTGGCTTCTCGTTTATCATATATGTTGTGGGCTGCGCCACCAGATGCAGAGTTGTCCGCTCTTGCCGACAAGGGAGAACTGAGTAAGACTGCGGTTCTTCGAGCTCAAGCAGATCGCCTACTGAGTCACCCTCGTTCGAGAGCGCTTTTCGATGGTTTTGGAGCCCAGTGGTTGCGTATTACTGGTTTGGAAAAACAAGCTTTCGATCCCAAAGTATTCCCTCAGATGACCCCAGAGTTGCGCAAGGCAATGATGGAAGAAGCGCGTTTGTTGTTTGAGAGTATTCTTCGCGAAAATAAAAGTGTGGTTCGCTTTGTCGATAGTGACTATACTTTTTTGAATGAACCTTTAGCGAAACTTTATGGATTGAAGACGTCGGTCAAAGGCAGCAAGATGCGTCGAGTTAAGCTAGAGAATGGCAATCGCGGTGGCATCCTCGGCATGCCAGCAGTGTTAGCGGCAACGTCATTTCCAAATAGAACTAGTCCAGTTAAGCGTGGTGTTTGGGTTCTCGAGCAAATCCTTGGCGAGCGCGTTCCTCCGGCTCCGGCAAATGTCCCAGAGTTGGAAGAACAAGAACATAAAAATGTTGAAGGCCTCAGCTTGCGTCAGCGTTTTGAGTTGCATCAGTCAGAGCCCACTTGTGCTAACTGCCACAAAGTTTTGGATCCGATTGGCTTTGGTATGGAAAACTTCGATGCCATAGGTGAATGGCGAGATAAAAATGAAGTCGGCGCAAAGATTGATTCTGCCGGCAAATTACCAAATGGCGAAGCCTTTTCAGGTCCTCGTGAATTAAAGACATTATTAGCGAAAGAAGATACAAAGATAGCTAGAAATATGACCGAAAGACTTATGGCTTTTGCTCTTGGCCGTCAACTAGAAGGGTACGATGAAATAGTCATAGATCAGTTGATGGAAAAGATCTCAAAAGATAAACACCGCTTAAGAACGATCATACTTGAGGTAGTTACTAGCTACTTGTATACGCACCGTCGGATAAAGGAATAATAAGATGAATGGAAATAGACCGAAGAATGAAAGTAAGAGAAGCCGTTCTCTAGTCAATCGTCGCACTATGTTAAAAGGAGTGGGAGTTTCCCTTGCGCTGCCATTTATGAATTCTGTCAGTTGGGCGGAAAGTACCAGCCCAGCAAAACCTCCGGTTCGTCTAGGTTTTATGTATATGCCACATGGTGTTATCATGGATAAGTTTTGGCCAAAGAGTTCAGAAGATTATCTCAAGTCGGCTTCTCCAGCGATCGAGTCACTCCGACCAATTTTGGATCAATGCCTGATGATGAAGGGCATCTCTGGAGTGCCAATAGGCCCGTATAAGGGAGCGCCGCATGCTCTTGAACTTTCAACTTGGTTGACAGCGCGTTTGCCGGATGCAGATACGAGAAGCCGGGTAAATATCTCCATATCAGCGGACCAGATCATGGCTAACTATGTCGGTGCATTAACGTCACTTCCTTCGCTTGAGTTGGCGACTATGCCACAGACTCATAAAGAGAATCAGGAAGGACTACACGAAGCTTACTACTCGCACTGCAGTTTCCGTTCACCAACTCAGCCAGTTCCTGCTGAGATAGCTCCACGAAATGTCCTTAACAGACTTTTTGGTAAGACAGGTAAAGGTGGGCAAACTATGCAAGCTTCACCGTTAGATAGGCAAATGCTCGACCGTGTTCTTGGTGGTGCTCGAAACTTGCGCAAAACTTTGGCTAAAGGCGATCAACAAAAGCTTGATGAGTACTTAGATAGTGTTCGTTCAGTAGAGCGCCGCATCGCCGCAATCGAAATGCGTCAAAAGAGGGCGGCATTGGAGAAGGCGGGATTGAGTCCTAAAAAACGCACGACAAATGATTCTCCACCTATCGAAGTAAAGATTCCTGAGGGTGATAAGCGCAGTGAATACATGCAGGTCATGTGTGACCTCAATGTACTTGCGTTCCAGACAGATACGACGCGTGTGAGCACGTATATAGGTTCTACACCAAATGGGTTGACTTACCCAGAGCTGGGCTTTACCGACCTGCATCACTCAACGACTCACCATAATAATGGTCAGAAGAAAATGGATAAGGTTGCGGCGATCACAAAGTTTAATATTGATCAATTTGCTTACATGGTGAATAAGATGGCGAATCTCCGTGAAGGAGAGGGGAGCTTACTTGATAACTGTATCATGATGTGGGGCTCAGGTCTTGAAGATGGTAATAAACACCGTCGCGCAAATCTACCATTTATCATCGCCGGCAAAGGTGGTGGCTCAATTAATACTGGTCGTTTTTTGACCGATGTAAAAGGGAATCAGGGAGACCTTCTTACAACACTTCTTTCTTGTGCAGGAGTTCCTCTAGACCGTCCAATTGGTATCGCTACTAAGCAGATAAATGAGATAAAAGCTTAAGTTCGTTGGTTAAATAATACTTAATTGTTATTTTACACCAAGACACTAAGTCACAAAGATTTTTTCTTGGCGTCTTTGTGGCTTTAGCGAAGAATGAGTGAGCGAGAAACTTAATAATTGTTGTTGCAAATAAATTTTTCTGTTAGTTAATTTCTTCATTTTTGAATTGTGGGAATTTAACATTTGCTTCTAAATCTGGCAATAATGTCCATAAAAGCTTTTTGTTTTTTTGAAAGCCTGCTCCATCAATATAAGTCCAACGGTTTTTTCCAATTTCTCTAATGGCTACCATGAAACTAAGGCTTTTAAATTTTCTATTGTTATTGGTGATAATTGATTGACAAGAAATGAAACATAACTCTTCTTTTCCTGCATTATAAGTTGTGGTTGGCTTTCCAAGTTTAATATCTTCGTACTTCAAGCCAGTCTCAGTGAGATACTTCATTGATTGCTTGAGTTTTTTCGCGAAGCTTTCTTTTCCTCCCATAATTTTGATAATTGACTTATGTGATTTCTCTGACATAACTTTTTCATCCGCTTTATTAAAAGCTTCTAGGATTGAATGAACGTCTAATTTTATTTTCTTTATTTCATCTTCATTTAGTTCTTTTGCATTTGTATTAAAACTAATAAAAAGGATTAATAATAGGGCTAGTTTTTTCATGATTTTCTTCATTTAGTCTTTCAGTTTTAAGCTCTTTTTTTCCGGGATCTCATTAAGTGCTTTTTTGACTCCCTTATCATTCAGGATTTCTATAAGTTTCTTATCTTTATGCTTGAAAATTTCTTCTGTTGCTTTTTCCAAGGCTTTAATTTTATTGTCATCAAAATCGTTGGGATTTAGAGATGTTTCATCATCTTCACCGTCGAAAGATTTACTGAATTTATCGATAACTTTTTGTAAGTGATCGGCTCTCTTTTTTAGGCTTAGCTTTTTGAAGTGTAGCAATCGTTCTTGAAAGCTTTTGTGGGAAAGGTCAATTGAAAAGAATTTCCATTCATCTCTTTCTTTCACAGCTTTCATATTTTTTATTTTTTGGTGAGATTTAGTATAATAAACTCTATAGACAATGTGCTTTAGCTCTGGGCTTTCTGTTACTTCACCGATGTATTCAATAGTTATATTTTTATCGATTTTTTTGAGACTTGGAAAGATAACGGTTTCATATATTTCAGTAAAAATTTCTTTGTTGCTTAGTTCTAGGAACTCATCAAAACTTCCGACGCCAAATTCACTTTTTGTGAAGGCTTCAGCCTCAGTTGCAAGTTGAGCCATTTCTTTAAAAAAAATAGCAACTTCATCTATATTCTCTTTTGCTGATGCAGATAAGACTTTTCCAATTTGGTATTCTCTTAAGCCTTCAAAAAGTTTATCAAAATTCTCTCTACTACTAGATTCAGCAATAGTAGAACAGGTTATAAGTAAGACTTGCTGAATAATTTATTCATTGTTTTAAACCTTTATCAATCACTTTTCCAATCTCATCAATTCGCTTTAACTTTCTCGTCTTAAAATATTGTATCCTTATAATAATAGTGTGCCAAATAGCCTCGGTCAGCTTCTTTTCTAAGTTGATGATAAGGAAAACCAGTCCAACTACCGATTCCGAAGTTGACGCTAACTTCGCCATGATTCTTGATAGACCAAAACGACGTTTACTTTGTCCAATCTTACCTTCTACAGCGACTCTATCAGCTTCATCTTGTCTAGTTTTCTTCTGAATCGCTTTACATTTCTGCTTGTCTTTGGGAGGGCGTCCTAAA
>JAJPOQ010000019.1 GCA_021232515.1 Lentisphaeraceae bacterium | reverse complement strand
TGAAGCCCTTAAAAGACTTATCCACGAAGCACGTGTTACCGCAAATCTCGAACACCCAAACATCGTTCCTGTCCATGAAATAAATAGTGATAACAATAACGATGTCTACTATACGATGAAGTATGTTCAGGGCGACAATCTAGGTAAGATTTTAGATAGCTTAGCACAGAACGATCCCGAATATATTGATAAGTATCCATTGATCCGATTGTTGAATATCTTTTTAAGAGTTTGTGACGGAGTTGCTTTTGCCCATTCTAAAGGCGTGATTCACCGAGACTTGAAGCCTGAGAATATTATGGTTGGTGATTATGGTGAAGTTCTATTGATGGATTGGGGTATTTCTAAAGTTTTAAATAAAGTTAACTTTGGCTTAGATGACAGTGAAATAAATATCCAAGTGAATTTGGAGGCCTTGTCTAAAAAATGTAAGGGTAAGAATTCATTTATGACGACTCGTACAGGCGAAGTTTTCGGTACACCGGCATTTATGGCACCTGAGCAGATAAAGGGTCAAAATGAAGATGTCGATGGTCGGACAGATATATATGCACTAGGTGGTATTCTCTATTATATACTTGCTCTACATTGCCCAGTACAAAACGAAGATGTCGCAGAGCTTTTTAAGACTGTTCTTGAAGGAAATGTCGTAGCGCCCAATAAACTCAAGCGTTCTTTAGATCACTGCATGCCTCATACCGCAAATCATCAAATCCCAGATAGTTTGTCAGCAGTTACTATGAAATGCTTAGAAGTTAATCCAGATGCTCGTTATAAAGAAGTAAAAACTCTACAAGAAGACATACGAAAGTTCATGAACGGTTTTGCAACTGAAGCAGAGCATGCAAGTAAACTTAAATTGTTTAGTTTGATGGTGTCTCGAAACTCATTTTTCGTAATGATCATTTTACTTATTCTGACATTAACTCTTGTTGGTTACGTTAAGGATTTGAGCAGTGAGAAAAATCTTAAAACTATAAAAACATATTATGAGAATAATATGGAGAGTCTCATGCATAGTAATAAGGCTTCAGATAAGAGTCTTGGTGCTCTCCGAGAAGAAATTCCAGATCTACTTCAAATTGCAGAAAGCTTTTCAGATAAGAATGACCTGAAATCGGCTTCAAGTGTCATCGCAGTGATTCTTTCATTAGATGGAACTCTTCCTGAAGCATTGTGTCTTCAGGGTGAAATATATGAAAAAGGTCGACGTTTCAAAAATGCCGTAGATTCATACCGGTCTGCACTAAGAAGAAATCCTGATTTTGTGGCTGCGAGTGAAGGTATTCGTCGTTGTTCTGCAAAAATCGGCCAGACTAACTAAGATCTTTAAATCTAAATTGAACCTTCCAACTTTTACGTTCTTTCGTGCCTATAGTCGACTCACTAGAAGTAGAGGTTGAAAGAGTTTTAGTTTTAGGATCAAATGAACTTTTTCTTGATATACCCTCGATATAAACACGTAGTTGCAGCTTAAGCCCTTTGAAGTGAAATGACTCCGCATCATTTTTGTCCAAGCTTTCGATAAACTTTAGACTATTACTCCAGTTGAAGTTTAGAGGCGTTTCAGAGGATTGGTTTTTGACGTTATAGATAACCTCGACGACATACTCATCGGTATTTTCATCAAAGTATAAGCTGTAGGATCTTCTAAATTGGTAAGAACCTCTAGCTCTAACATCTGCAATGAGGAGGCCTTCATTATCATCTATGATGAGCACGCGGTTTTTCTTGAAGTCGTTTTCTGTGTTAGGGAACTGTTCGACTTGAGCAAGAGAAAGTAACTCTTTACCTTGCCACCTAAAGTTCTCTATTCGTCCCGATTGGTTTTTTGAAACTTCTAAACTTAGTTTTTCACAGTCCTTAAAAAGAGACTCTTGGGTGCCTGTTATGACTGTAGAGTTTGGCGTTGGGTTATGTGTTTGAAAAGTAACTGTCGTACAACCTGTTACAAATAGGCAGAAGAATAGGAAACAAATTTTCATTTTTTGGCTCTCATTGCGATTAGTCGTTCTCTGTTTTTACGTCGACCGTGGGAATTTTTTGGTGTTTCCCATAAAAATATATCAAACTTAGGTTCAAAAAGTTGTCTTAACTCTTCTTCTGAAATAGCAAATGGAGGACCTTTGTCATCCGCTGGGTCAAATCTATAAAATAACCCAAAGAGAATTCCCTCAGGCTTTAAAAGATTGAAGGCTGCAGTTACATAGTCTTGACGTTTTGTCGTTGGTATTGCACAAAAGCAAGTATGCTCAAGTACGTAGTCAAAAGAGTCATTTAAGTGAGAGGGAAGTTGAAGTATATCGCCTAAAAGGGGATTTAGGTTGGTTAAGCTTTCAGAGTATTCTTGCACACCGGCGATAGCGGTAGGAGCAAAATCTACAGCTGTAACATTGAACTCATTTCTTGCGAAAAAGGCAGCATCGTGACCGCGACCACAACCGAGATTTATTAACTCACCTGAAGTTAACCAGTCAGGTTGTCTTTCAAGTAGTTCTTCAAATGGTGGCGCTGGCTTTTTTATATCCCATCCCGCGTCATTTGTTTGATAGATGGCTTCCCAGGTATCTGGGTTCTCGGTGCCTTTGATACTCATGCGTTATCCGTTGAAAAGTTTATTTCAAAACCTGCATGTGAACGAAGGTTTAAGACTTCATTGTCAAAGATGAGGTATTGACCTTTTATACCAGTAAGAGTTTTAGAGATGTATGGCATCTTGGTAAGATTACAGGATTTAACTTTTGTAGGAAACTCTTGTACTGGATAAGTTAGCTTGTAGCTCTTTGGGTTTTCGACTAAATGCTGACGTTGATCTTCATCGAGTAAACCTTTTGCCATATCGATAAATTCATCAAAAGGAACATCGGTTACATCGTTTGTTAACATCTTACGCCAGTTAGTTCGGTCGCTCATCTTTTCGGAAATAGTATATTCAGCCTTACCGACTTCTATACGGCTTGGAAATATACCAACAGTCATACCTTCGTTGGCTCCTTGATCCATCCAGCGGCCAAATGGAACTTCGCCACGAGTGATACCAACTTTTATGCTACTACTTCTAGCTAAGTAAAGAGTGTGAGGCTGAAAACAGTTGTCGAGTCCCCATTGTGGGTCACGACAGGTTCCTAAGTGGTGATGGCACTTTTCTGGTTTTAGTATGCACATGTCTGCTTGAGGTAGTTTTGTCATGCAAGGGTAGCAGAGTCCATCGCTGTAAGCTTTACGGATCTTTTTATTGCAGTTCGTGCAGAAGATTTTGCCTTCAAAGGAGATGGAGACTTCTTTACCGATGTAGTTATTTAAGTCGCAGACGGCTTCATTATCGAGGTTGAGTTGGTAGCTAACTTTGCCAGTATCTTGGCAATAGTTGGTCTTCATCTTTCTTAGTGTGCCGCAGAAGTTCATTTTGATCCTTTTAAAACGATTTTCCCTAAGCTAGTGGAAGTTGTTTTTTTGCCAATAGCTTATTGGAAATTCGAGTAAAAAATAAGTGCGGATTTTAATCCGCACCTATGAATCAAAGTTATCGAGCTTTACGTCTTAATTGATGGTCTACTTTTTTAACAGCGTCTTTTAGAGCTTTGTACATGTCTTTTGCTTTAGCTTTTGCATATAGGTGAAGGTTGCCTCCGTGTAAGATTATTTCTGCAATGTGAGTGTGATTTTCAGTTCTCATGAGAACCTCAGCTCGTTGCAATCTTTTGTAATGGTCCAAGTGGTGGATGTTGTCCATAACCGCGGCTTTCATGGCTTCAGTTACTTTCATTGGTTTGGCATTCATTGTGACTCTCATTTTATGCCTCCATTTTTTTATTGGCTTCACCTTTAGATGAGCATAAGCTTTTCCATCGTGGAGCTTTGAGGATTAAGGTCTTTTCTATTAGTGTTTTATGTAGACCTATTGATATGATATTCATTGTTAAGTATCTAAAAGCGGATAAGAGAATAATGATCCACTATCAATTAGTGGATGGTTTTCTTTTTTGGAAAAAGAAGTTAAGCTTATAACGAATTTATTAATGACGAATTTTTAGGTGTGACTTTGCGGGAATTTTTTATCGAAGATGAAAGTAACTTGGAGGTTAACTGCATGCAGTTGACGCTAGGTGAAGAATTCCAAAAAGTTTTAAAAGAAAACAACCTTCAAGTTCTCGAAGACTTTATGTCTCTTCCTCGGGAGAACTCTTTTAGAGATGTTCCAAACAGGCTAACAGTTGGTTTAGATCTAAAATTCCAAGATAAAACCATACGAATTTATCTAAAGCGCCACTGGGAAGACCAAAAGAAAAAATCGACAAAACCGCACTTTGAAGCAAAATCAGAAGCTGATAATTTAGTTCTTCTTAGAAAATGCAATATACCGGTGCCGGATATGGTTGCAGTTGGTTGGGGTTATATAAATCAACGTTCAGTTGGTTTTGTAGGGATGAATGAAGTGTCTGGTTTACAGGGCGATCATTTTATTGAACAGCATAAAGCTGATGAAAAATGGCCTCAGATCGAAAAAGATCTGACGACTAAGCTAGCAGAGTTATCTAAAGACTTTCATGGGCAGGGTTTTAACCACCGCGACTTTTACCTTTGTCACTTTTTTGTAGATCTTGATGAAAACAGTAAGACACATCTGAATTTAATAGACTTGCAAAGAGTCCAGAAGCGTTCGGTTTTTAGAGAGCGTTGGATTGTAAAAGATCTATCACAAATGTGTTACTCGTCTCTGAAGTTAGTGAGCAACTCAACACGACTAAGTTTCTATTATCAATACGCGGGTATTTCAAAGCTCGATAAAAGCCATAAAAAACTTCTAAGGAAAGTTCTTAAAAAAGTAGTTCGTCTAGTTCGCAGAGAAAAAGAAGGTAAAAATCGATGAAAATTGCCTTTGTGACTGAGCACTTTAATCCAGGTAAAGGTGGTCAAGAGACTTATATGAATGACTTCACCAAGTTTCTCATTTCAGAGGGGCATGAAGTTCATTTTTACACGCAGGATAAACACGAGAATCAGGAAAAACTATTTTTTCATCAAGTCAGTGTTAGTGGTTTGTTTGTTAAGCTAAGATGGCTTCAGTGGGTTTTCTTTGCTAAAGAAGCTAAACGTTTAGCTGACTTGGAAGGTGTCGATATACTTATGGGGACTGGTAAATGTATGGGGGTGAATGTTTTTCAACCTCACGGTGGAACAGTTAGAGCCAGCCATAGACAAAATGCACTTTTAGTTCGAAATCCATTACATACTTTGTTGAAGAATTTTTTTAATACTTTGAGCCCAAAACACATAGTAGCCAAAAGGATTGAAACTCTACAGTATTCTAATAAAAACTGTCAGTTTGTCGCTATTTCTGAAATGGTGAAGGCTCATATGAATGAGTTCTATAAGATCCCACAAGAAAAAATTACTCTTGTTTACAATGGTATAAACACTTCAAAGTTTTCACCTGCGACAGATGAAGAGCGTTTACAGGCTAGAAAAGATTTGGGCTTGCCTGAGTCAGATCTCATCTTTTCTACAGTTGCTCACAATTTTAAGTTAAAAGGCGTTCGAGAAATAATTGAGGCTACGGTCGAAATTTCAAAAACGAGAAAAGATTTTAAAATTGTTATTGCTGGAAATGGCAAACAAAAACATTTTAAAGCTCTTGCTGAAAAGCTAAATGTCTCTGAACAGATATTATTTCTTGGAGCCGTGAGTAATCCAGAAAAGGTTTACACAGCATCAGATGTATACGTTCAAGCCACTTGGTATGACCCATGTTCTCTTGTTGTACTTGAGTCTTTAGCCGCTGGTTTGCCAACCATTACTACAAAGTTTAATGGAGCAGGCGAGCTCATTGAGAATGGCAAAAGTGGTTTCGTTGTATCACGTCCAGATGCGCTTAAAGAGTTGTCAGAAACAATGCTTAAGCTCTTTGATTCAGAGCTTCGTAAGCAAATTGGCGAGAAGGCCAGACAGACCGTTAAAGATAGAACTCTTGAGAATAACTTTAAACAAATGCTTTCGGTCTTTAAGAAAATTTCATAAATGTTGTAGTCTTTTGCCTTATTTTTGTAATTATACTTGTTTTGGATTTCCCAGACATTTAATATTAAATAAGGAGTAATTCAAAGGAGGCTCACGTGGAAAAACTTTGGCATAAATCATATGATGATCACGTCTCGACTGAATTCTCATATCCCGAAATAACTGTAGCTGACCTTTTGAAAGATGTTTCAGCTAAACATCCAGCTAAAGCCGCGATCCACTTTTTTAACTACGATCTGACCTATGCCGAGTTTCAAACTAAAGTGGAACAAATGGGTCGAGGCCTCAAAAATATTGGCATAAAACAAGGTGAGCGTGTCGGTATAATGCTGCCAAACTGTCCTCAGTATCTCATTTCTTACTTTGCAGTGTTATCGATAGGCGCTGTAGTTGTTCAGATTTCTCCATTTTACACTCATGATGAAATGGCTAAGATTATTAAGGATTCTGAAGCAAAAACTATTGTTTGTCTAGACCTCATTTCAGGGCGAGTTTCAGACTTTAAAGAAGACCACTCAGTTGAAAATGTTATTTTGGTATCCCTTAGAAATACTTTACCTATGCTCAAAAGTGTCCTCTATCGCTTGAAGCTTTGGGGTACTTTCGATGCGATGCATGAAGATTACCTTGAACATGTAGTCGATTTTGATCACCTTCTTGAAGAATACGGTAAAAAAAGTTTAGCTCCAGAAGTGAAAATAGAGTTGGATGATCTTGCTGTACTTCAGTATACAGGAGGAACTACTGGCACACCGAAAGGCGCGATGCTTTCTCATAGAAATCTTATTAGTAATACCTGGATGCTCAAAGTTTGGTCTGGAGTTAAAGATTGCGAAGAGCGCGTTCTCGCGGTATTGCCTATGTTTCATGCTTATGGGATGACGGTGAGTATGAATTACTGTATAGCAACTGCAGGAGAAATAATTTTGCTGCCAAGGTACGATCAAGGCATGGTTGCAGAAGCCATGAAAAAATACCAGCCAACTTTCTTTCCTGCGATTCCAACTATTTATCATTCTATGGCAAAGTTTCTTAGCTCAAACCAGATACAACTATCGAGTTTGCGTTACTGCATAAGTGGAGCCGCTCCTTTGCCAGCAGAAACAAAAAGTTTATTTGAAGAAGTGACTGGTTCCACATTAGTAGAAGGTTATGGCCTTTCTGAAGCATCGCCTGTAACTCACTGTAATCCACTTAAAGGTGTCTGTAAGCCTTCTTGTATTGGTTTACCTCTCCCTGGCACAGAGTCTAAAATCTGTGATCTTGAAACCCATGAAGAGCTCCCTCAAGGAGAAGAGGGCGAATTAGTTATTCGTGGACCTCAAATAATGCAGGGTTATTTCAAAAATAAGTCTGAAAATGAGAAGGCAATTCACGATGGGTGGTTATTTACTGGCGACGTAGCTTACATGGATGAAGAAGGCTACTTCCATATTGTTGGTCGTAGTAAAAACATGATCAAGAGTGCGGGTTTAAACGTTTACCCTGTAGAAGTTGAAGAAGTTATTCGCCAATTGCCATTTGTTGAAGATGTGGCGATCATCGGAGTGCCAGATGTCGATAAAGGCGAACGAGTCAAAGCGTTTATTGTTCTGAAAGACGGTGAGAACTTAAATGAAAAAGCAGTAGATGCTCATTGTCGCGAACACCTTGCCGGCTTTAAGTGTCCATCGATCTTTGCAGAGATAAAGGACATACCGAAAACTATGATTGGTAAGACTCTTTACCGAAAGTTAAGAGAATTGTAGTCTCAGGCAGCTTACTCACCTTTAATTCTCTTCTTAATTCTTTACAGTAGAATCAACAGAACAACACTTAGGATTTTATGAAAAAGATATTGGTGACTGGTGGAGCTGGTTTTTTAGGTTCACACTTATGCGATAAACTACTCGCCGAAGGAAATGAAGTTATTTGTTTGGATAACTTATACACTGGTCAAAAGAAAAATATCTATCATAATCATGACAATCCTCGCTTTGAATTTATTCGTCACGATATAGTCGAGCCAATTCGACTAGAAGTTGACCAAATTTACAACCTTGCTTGCCCTGCATCTCCAGTACATTATCAAAGTAATCCGATAGGAACTACGAAGACTTGTGTGCATGGCTCAATAAATATGTTGGGCCTTGCGAAAAGAGCAGGAGCGCGAATTCTTCAGGCATCTACTTCCGAAGTATATGGTGATCCTGAAGTCCATCCTCAGAGAGAAGACTACCAAGGAAATGTAAATCCAGTTGGCATCCGCTCTTGTTATGATGAAGGAAAACGTTGTGCTGAAACTCTCTTTTTTGATTATCATCGTCAGCATGATTTAGAAATAAAAGTCATGCGCATATTCAATACTTATGGACCGCGCATGCATCCGCAGGATGGCCGAGTAGTGAGCAACTTCATTGTTCAGGCTTTGTCAGGAAAGGATATAACTATTTTTGGTGATGGCT
This sequence comes from Lentisphaeraceae bacterium, assembly GCA_021232515.1. Lineage (GTDB taxonomy): Bacteria > Verrucomicrobiota > Lentisphaeria > Lentisphaerales > Lentisphaeraceae > JAKVBD01. The sequence continues at coordinate 30,391 of JAJPOQ010000019.1, read as the reverse complement.
CTCAAACACGTTCGTTTTGTTATGTAGATGACTTGCTAGATGGTATGATCAAGCTAATGAATTCACCTAAAGACTTTCAGGGGCCGGTAAATATCGGAAATCCAGGAGAGTTTACGATTAAAGAATTAGCCGAGAAAGTTGTCGAGCTAACAGGTTCAAAAAGTAACATTATTTATCAAGATTTACCTTCAGATGATCCAACTAGACGCCGTCCAGATATATCTCTTGCTAAAGAAAAACTCAATTGGCAGCCGAGTATAAAGTTGAATGAAGGCTTAGAGAAGACTATTTCATTTTTTAAGATTGAACTTTAGATCCTTTATCGTATTTCTTAGCTTAAGTCATAATATCCGCTTTCGGATGTATCTATAAAAAAGCATTCTTATTTATGCTGAAAGTTATGTGTGGCAGCAAACGTGCTGTATATGCACAAATTATAATTTTTAGTTAGGAATATTTATGAATTGGCTCCGCACTTTACTCGCGCTGAATATACTTTTAATAACTCAAGCATTTTCTCAAGTAGATAAAGAAGAAGCTGCTCGCTTACGCCGTATTTTGAGTCCATACCTTAAAGTAGTTGAGCATGATCAAGTAAAGAACAAAGAAAACGCCGCCAAGATTCTTTTAGGCAAGACTTTATTTTATGATACTCGTTTGTCGGGGACCCAAAGCATTTCTTGTAACAGTTGTCACGATCTTAAAAATTATGGTTCAAACGGAGAACATTATAAGAAGCTAGTAGAAGAGGGGACTTCATTCCGAGATGTACCTAGTATCTATAATAAGGCTGATTTTGAATTGTTTAATTGGGACGGTAGCCAGAAGACTTTAAAAGACCAAACTCTTGCGGCGATAACAAATAAACACGAACTTGCTCAAGAAAACATTGATGAGATGGTTGACGAATTATCGAAAAGTGAAGGCTATAAAAAGCTCTTTGCTGCAGCTTACGAAAATAAAGAAGTCTCTGTTGAAAATATAGTAGACTCTTTAGTTACTTTTCAGGTAGGCTTGAAGACGCCTGCTCCAATTGACGATTTCTTAAAAGGAAAAGATGATGCTCTTTCGGAAAAACAAATAGCTGGCGGTTTTTTGTTTGATGAACGAAACTGTTTCACTTGTCATACAGGCTCAAGTTTTGGAGGACAGATGCTTCAGAAAATCGGTGTTCTAGAGCCATGGCCAAACCAGAAGGATTTAGGGTACTATGAGCAAACTAAAAATCCTGGGCACAAAATGTTCTTTAGAGTTTCTCCTCTAAGAAATGTCGAAAAGACAGCACCTTATTTTCACGATGGCACTTCCAAAAGACTTTGGGATGCAATCAAGAAAATGGGTCGATATGAACTTGGGGCCCACATTGGCATTGGAGAAGTGATGAGCATTCAAAGTTTCCTGAGATCTCTCACGGGTGAAATTCCGACGGAATATATAGAGAAACCAGAAATGCCATAATATTTTATAAATCGAATAATATTTTATTCGTGGTTGGTTATTTAGTTGCATGCCAAGAATGAGTTGAGCGAATGGAGCTTAACTCATGTATAATGATTTTAACTTTAAAGGATCACGCATGCAACTTAAGCAGAAAGTCTCTTTTCTAATCTCATTCATTTTATTTATTAGTGTCAGTGCAGCGTTCTCTGCTGATTGGCACTTTATACCTCCCACAGATAGCGGAGTAGTAAATGTAAAAGACTATGGCGCTAAAGGTGACGGAGTCACTGATGATACAATGGCCATACGAAAAGCAATCAATGAAAACATCAATAAGAGCCGTTACCGAAGCAACCCTTTTATTTATTTCCCAGAAGGAACTTATCTAGTTAGTGGACCGATTGAGTCGAGAAGTGGTGACCCTGAAAAAATTGCTAAGGGAAAAGAATGGAGTGCTGGTTGGCGTTCATTTTTAACTTTAGTAGGTCAGAGTCGAAGCAAGACAGTTATAAAACTGAAAGATAATGCCGGAGGCTACACTGACCCAAAGGTAAAAAAGTGGGTGATAGCTACGGGCTCAGAAAGCGATAAAAGGACGAACTATCACGGTGGGGGAAATCGCGCCTTTCGCCATGGTATATATAGCTTGACTGTAGATGTAGGACAGGGAAACCCTGGAGCTATAGGCATAGACTTCTTAGCTAATAACCGCGGTTCGATTGATGGAGTTACAATCAAGGCTCCACAGGGAAGTGGTCATACGGGAATTGCTTTGACTAGGAACTGGCCAGGGCCGGCATTTATCAATGACGTTTTAATAGATGGTTTTGATCGAGGCATAGAGGCGTCTCACTTTCAGTATGGTATGAGCTTCGAAAATATAACACTAAGAAATCAACAACAGATCGCGATAAAGAATAATCAAAATGTACTGACTTTTCGAAAGCTTGACTACGAGGGAGATGTCCCATTTTACATAAGTCCATCAGACGCAAGTATGCTGGTGGTTGTAGACTCTACAGTTAAGTCGACTTCAGAATCAAATAAAGTCGCGATTCAGTCGAAAGGATTTGTAAACCTAAGACGAGTTAAGTTTGAAGGTTACAGCCAAATCATTGATGATACTTCTAAGAAGGATAATGATCTTCCGGCTAAAGATAAAGCTTTAACTGTAGTCGAGAACTTTGACTTAGGCGTGACTTACTCAGAGAATAACCAACCGAAAGCTTTAAATTTACCTATAGCAGATATCCCGCATACTTTACCACCAAATGATGTGAAGTGGGTGTACGGCGGTACGACTGGAGAAGAACTGCAAAAAGCGATAGATAATGGAGCTGAGTACATTTACATAAAACCTACAATGACTGTTAAGGTGAAAGAGCCGGTCATTATTAGGAATAAGGTAAAGCTTATCTTTGGTATGTCAGGGATGATCTCGGCAGAGAAAGGCAAAGAGGCTATTATCATTGAAGAAGGTGCATCACCAGTTGTTGCTTTTGAAAATATTTTCATCCAAGGCTTGGTGAAGCATGTCAGTAGTCGAACTTTTGTTATGAAAAAGGGAGACTTCCACGAAGGTGGTTATCATGCGACAGGTACTGGAAAAACTCATATAGTGGATGTGATCGGCCGCGGCTATCAAATAGGACCTAAACATACATTTTATGGGCGTCAGGTTAATTCAGAGTTTGGAACGGAACCTTTGTTTATAAATGAAGGTAAATCTGTCATTTTAAGTTTCAAAATGGAAAGCTCAACAAGAAGTGATAAAAAGAAAATTCTTGGAACACCAAGTTTTTTGAATAGAAATGGCGGTCAACTAGAAGTTCTTGGTGGCTTGCTTTATACACTGGGAAGTAAAAAGCACCATGCACCTTTGGTTCCAGCATTTACCAACCTTAAAGGCAAGATCGCCGTCTCATTTCGTAAGAATGGTATACCCTCAACAAGGTATATAAAAATCCTTCAAAAAGGTGATAATGAAAAGAACGTTCTTACCGAGAAAGAATTCAAAGGTCGAGGTTCTGCTCTTCTTTATGATGAGAGATAGCTAGGAACTGCCCGGTTTACAGGCCGGGCAATAAAGTGTTACTTTTGAAGTTTAAATTTTACTTCTTCTTCATCGAAAACGAGTGCGTCTTTATTCTCATTATACCATTTAACTATCTCACCTTCATAAGGTAGCATTTGTGAAATAACTGGTATCGCTTGCCCTTTGAGGTAACTAGAGTTTCGGTCAGTACTTGAAATAGTTTTAAAGATTAAAGCAAGAGCATCTTTGTTGCCGTATTGAACTGCACAAAGCGCTGATTGAGTCGCTTGCCATGCGTGACCATAGCGCTTTGCTTCCCAGTTTCTAAGTATAGCCTTCTTTAGTTCATCCTTAGAGACCTTACTATATTTAAGATTGTTGAAGAGATTCACATCAACGTTTTTAGAGACGTAAGTGAGTATAGCTTTATTACCATCTTCTTTATTCTGTTGTAGAACAATGTTGACCCATTCTCTAGGTAAGTACTGTTTATTTTCTAGACCATTTAATAATTGTTTCCAAGCATCATCGACCCAATTATATCTAATTATGGCTTTCACGAGGTTGTTGTTTCTAACAAGGTTTTCAATTGCTAATTTTTTGTGCTCTTCTCTAACCATACTCGGAATAGCATAGCCTATATGAATCTGCATGCCAGAGAATTGAAGTACAGTTTCAAGATACTTTGAAGGTATCTCTTTGAGCATCATGACTTGTAGATCACTTGGGGCGTAGCTGTTTTGGTTTTCTGTAACAGCAGACATTTTTCGAAGGTATTTTAGAACATCTTCTTTAGATGGATCTTCAGGGAGATCTATTTTATTTAGAGCTTTTAAATTTGGTCCATTTGATCTACGACTCATTGTAGAGAAGGAGTTTGTATCAGCGTCCGTGGAATCTTCTTGTTCATCGAGCTTTTCTTTAAGATCCTTTATTTCCTTGCGCATAAGATCAATCTTTTTATCCATACGGATAACTAGATCTTTGAGTATTTGCATGTCGCGAGGATTAACTTGCTCAAATGGAGATTGTGCTTGCGCACTTAAACTACAGGCAATGAAAGCCATGAAAATGAGTTTTTTCATTTTCCGTCCTTAGTAATGAATTTTGATAAAAGTATGACTGCCTAAAGCTGCCCTAGATCCCACCCTTTGGGAATAGGTAAAATAGAGCGGCTCTTAGTTAATTCAAAGGACGTAATTATAAATTAGTTTTTAGGACTAACGACGCTTAAATTTCTTCTGGTTCTTTTTCTTTGCAGAGTTGCTACTTTGCCTTTGTTTCGCACCACGTTTGTCACCATCTAGATACTGACGAGATTCTTCATTTGAGTGTCTTGAACGGCCACCCATAACAGAAACAGACTTTTTCTTTTTAAGACTAGCACTATCGCCACGTGAATAGTCACCAAATTGCTCAAGTGGGATCTGTCTGCCGAGGAAACGCTCGATGTCTTTTAAGTGTCGTTGCTCATCCGCAGAGACAAGAGTTATAGCTTTACCAGAAGCACCAGCTCGACCAGTACGGCCAATTCTGTGAACATAGTCTTCAGGAACACCAGGCAACTCAAAATTTATAACATACATAAGGGTATCTATATCGAGTCCTCTGGAGGCGACGTCTGTAGCTACCAAGATACGAACTTTTATATCTTTGAAGTCCTGTAGAGCTCTTTTACGAGCAGATTGAGTTTTGTTGCCATGTAGAGCAACAGCAGAGATCTTGTTACCTTTTAGGTGATCAACAACATCATTTGCCATTTGTTTAGTTTTTGTGAAGACTAGAACTTGGTTTAAGTCACCGCGATCAATTATCTCAGTTAGTAGTTCCAGTTTACGAGCTGCGGCAACCGGGTGAACAACTTGAGTTACATTGTCCGCAGCAGCGTTAGAACGCGAAATCTGAATACGAGAAGGATTTACTAAAGTTGATGCCGCTAAATCAAGAACGTCAGGAGGAAAGGTCGCCGAAAAAAGCATGCTTTGCTTACGAGTCGGAAGATTCTTTTGAATGAGGCGAATGTCTTTTTTGAAGCCCATGTCGAGCATTCTGTCAGCTTCATCGAGTACTAGGAATCTAAGATTGTCAAAGTTGACGTTGCCTTGACCTAAGTGGTCGAGGATTCTGCCTGGTGTCGCTATAACAACATCGACGCCTTTGGTCAATTTTTTGATTTGAGTTCCCATGGAAGATCCACCAAATACAGCAGTTGCTTTGAGGTCTAACTTTTCACTGTAAGTTTCAAAGTTTTCAGCGATCTGTATAGCGAGTTCTCTAGTGGGAGTCAGAACTAAAGCTTTTGGTTGTCTAACATCCATGACTTTGTCAGTCGAAATCTTTTCCAGTATTGGCAGCAGAAAAGCTGCAGTTTTACCTGTTCCTGTCTGAGCACTTACTTGAAGGTCAATTCCTTTCAGTATGGCAGGTATGGCTTGTTCTTGAACAGGAGTTGGTTTTGTGTAACCAGCTTCAGATATAGCGTCGAGTATTTCGTCACGTAGGTTTAAGTTAGCAAAGCTTTCGGGCATCGTATATTCCTAAATTATTGTTCAGGCTTTTGGAGCCGAATTTTTCAACATATATACAGAGAATATTAAGAATATCAAGGAGTCTCTTAAAGCGAGCTGAAGAGTTCTATTCTTTTTTGCCGAATCGTCTAAGCAGTTCATTGTCAGAAAGGTGGATCAAGACGGGTTTGCCTTTTGGGCAAGAATAAGGCATTTGTGTTCCGCCAAGTTCAGATATAAGGTGGTTTATTTCCTCTGGAGCAAGGGTCTTATATGCTTTTTTTAGAGCACTAGAACAGAGACTTTGAATGATGAAGTTCTCACTCATTTTCTTGAGTAGTCTTGGATTGTCTCTCAATTGGTCGATCAAGTCCATAAATATTCCGGTGATGTTCTCACTTGGAAAAGCTGCAGGTACAGCGGCTATAACATAAGTAGTGCCACCGAAGTGTTCTATTTCAAAACCCGTATCGTTAATGACTTTCAAGTGTTTGGCAACCAGTCGGGTATCCGCCGGAGAAAGTTCAAGAGTTACTGGCAGTAGAAGAAATTGACTCTTGTGTGTTTTGTCGCGAATTTGCTTTTGTAGTTTTTCAAAAAGAATTCGTTCTTTGGCGGCGCGAATGCTGACTAAAACTATACCGTTTTTGTTACTTGCGAGGATGTAGCGTTTGTTATATTGGCCGATGACTTGTAGGTTATCAAAAGTATTCTCAGAAGTCTCAGTTTTCTTTTCTTGAATAGTTTCAGTTTGTTCCTCATCTTGTGTCGTTTCACTAGAAACTAAACTCGAGACGGGTGCTGCAACTGGGCGTGGAAGTGTAAAGCTAGGTTTTGTAACTCGACTCAAGTCAGGAACAGGGATACTCACCGGTACTGCGGGCTTTTCTTCAGAGACTTCAGGAAGACTGGTTTCAGTATCATCTACTTCAACTGTCGTGACAGTCTCTTTTACTGCAGGTTTGGGCATTTTCATATCGATAGAAGAACCAGCTAAGCCACGTAGGCCTTTGCTTACAGCTTCTGCCGTAATCTTTCCTATGAGATGGTTTTCTTTAAAGCGAACTTCACGCTTAGCAGGATGAACATTTATATCAACACGAGCAGGGTCCATAACGTAGTAAAGTAAGCAAGGAGCATGTCGCCCTTTAACGAGAAGACCTTCATACGCTTCTTTTATCCCTACAAAAATAGCAGGGGCAGCAACAGGACGGCCATTTATAAATACTCTTTGTTCTTTACGGGTGTTTCGCGACATGCCAGGTTGTGAAATAAGTCCAGTAACCATTATGCCAGCTTCAGCATAGTTGACTGGCATCATTTCTTTCATAGCATCTCGACCAAAAAGAAGCGCCGCTCTCGTTCTTAAGTCATCTGCAGCAGGAACAGAGAATATTAAGCGACCATTGAAACGAAGTTCCATGTGTATGTCCATACGAGATAGAGCAAGTAATAGAGCTGTTTCGTGAATATGGGCTTCTTCAGTTGCATCGGATCTAAGGAATTTTTTACGAGCAGGAACATTATAGAAAAGGTTTCGTATCGAAATAGTAGTGCCAGCCGGGCAACCAGTTGCTTCAACATCTTTTATCGTCCCACCTTCACAAAGTACTCTAGTTCCTTCTATAGCTTCTTGCTGGCGTGTCTTGAGTTCAAATCTTGAGACAGAAGCAATACTTGGAATAGCTTCTCCGCGAAAGCCAAAAGTCGCAATACTGTCGAGGTCTTCAACTTTTCGAATCTTACTGGTAGCATGTGCTTCTAGACAGAGGAGTGCATCATCGCGATCCATGCCTGAGCCATTGTCTGAAATTTGAATAAGTCTTGTGCCGGCTTTTTCGATATTTATAAAAATGCGGTTTGCCCCAGCATCTATGGCATTGTCGACGAGTTCTTTGACTACAGATGCAGGTCTTTCGATTACTTCACCAGCGGCGATTCTATTACTTATTTCTTCCTTAAGTATTTGAATCTTACTCATTATTTTTTAGTGCCATTCTGAACAGTTGCACTTTTCATGAATGTTTTAAACTTTTCAGAGTTCTTAATAGCCTGGAATTCAGGTCGTTTTATAAATTCAAATAAAAATAGTGATGGCTGTATCTGAGAAAAGCTTTTAATGACTTTGTCGACGTCTTCTCTTTGAGCGTAAACTGCCGCTTCAACTAAAAAAGGGAGACCGTCTTTGGGTTTGAGTAGTATTGCTTGTTCCGCAAAATTTAAAGCACTTGAGTAGTTTTTGAGATTGAGCAAAGTTAAAGACAATGAACTGTTATAGTGAGCGTTGTCAGGAGCTTTTTTTACTAAGTCTCGATAGGTTTTTTCAGCGTCGATAAATTTACCCAAGCGTAAGTTTATTAAACCAATGCGGTTATGTAGAGGTAGGTTGTTTGGGTAGATGTCCTGTATCTCTTTGTAGAGTTTCAGTGCTTCTGGAAGTTTGCCAGTAGTGAAGGCAAGATCTGCTGCTTTAATCTTGGTGTTGTGAGTTTCAGACTTACCTACAAATGTCGGTGGCTGGTAGTTAGCTTTTTTGGGATTTAATCGAACCAATAAACTAGTACTCACGATGACCACGAGAAGAGAAATAAGAAGTATGATAGTATTTCTATTACTCATTTGTTCCTAGAAGGGTTGTTGCTGACTTAAACAATGGATAGCTCCACCTTCCTGCACGAAGTCCCGACAGTCAAACCCTTGGACCGTTTTTGTCGGGAAAATCTTCCGGAAAATGTTGAGCACTTTCTTGTCCGTTGAGCTCTCAAAAATAGGGACGATGATGAGCTCATTAGTCATAAGGAAATTCAGATGACTCACCGGAAGAGGCTCGTCTTTATATGTGACGACATCAGGCAGTGGAATCTCGATGACATTCAGACTTAAATCGTGTTCTTTTGAAAATTGTTTGACGGTCTCAAGGTTTTCTTGGAGTAGAGAGAAGTTTGGTGAGCTTTCATCTGTGTCTACTGCCATGAGAACTGTATCTTCAGTTATGAACCGAGCAATGTTATCGATGTGGCCATCAGTATCATCGTTATAAAGACCTTTCTTGAGCCAAATAGTTTTGTCGACACCTAAGTACTTCTTAAAAAGCTCTTCATACTTTTCTTTCGTCATGCCTTGATTACGATTGTCATTTAGCAAAACATCTTCGGTTGTGAGTAGCAAACCTTTACCGTTTACATCTATAGCGCCACCTTCTAGTATGACATCTAGATCAATTTTCGGTAAGTCTACGACGCTAGCTATATCGTCGTTGGCTAAGTTGTCGAGCTCATAAGGAAACTTGCCACCCCAAGCATTGAACTGCCAGTTGAGAATACTTTGTTCATCTTTATCGTTTTTTACGAAAATAGGACCGAAGTCTCGACACCAAACGTCATCTGTCTCTATGTCAATAAAGGTGATTTGGTGATACTTAGCTCCATGTCTTTTTAGGATCTTGTGAGCAAACTTCATATCTTCTTCAGGGCAAAGAAGGTTGACCAAAGTGTATTGTGAAATAGTGATGAGAAGCTTTGTAAAGTTATCGAGTACATTGACTCGGTTTCCCGGCCAAAGGTCTCTATTTGTTGGCCAAGCGAACCAGATACAATCTTGAGGTTCCCACTCAGCGGGCATACGGTATGACATTTATAAACTCCTTTTGAGTAGATCCGAGTATGTGTCTATACGTCGATCTCTAAAAAATGGCCAAATCTGTCGATGCTTCTTGAGCTTTTCTAAGTCGCACTCAGCCATAACTATTTCTTCTTTGTTTATAGAACCTTTGGAAACGATTTGCCCATAAAAATCGGCGATGAACGATTGACCCCAAAATTCGATTGGGTCTTCGTTGCCAACTCTATTTACGGCAGCGTAGTAACAGCCGTTTGCAACGGCATGACCTAGCTGTACTTGTTGCCAAGCATGGTGTTGAGCTTCACCAAGTTCTTCTTTTTCTTCAGGAAGCCAACCAATAGCGGTTGGCACCAAAATTATTTCAGCACCTTTTAGTGCGAGAGATCTGGCGGATTCTGGGTACCATTGATCCCAACAAATAATAACGCCGATCTTACCAAACTTTGTTTCCCAAATAGGGTAGCCGGTATCGCCCGGAGCAAAGTAAAACTTTTCTTCAAAGTATGGATCTTGAGGTATATGATTTTTGCGATACTTACCAAGGTAGGTTCCGTCTGCATCGATAACCACAGATGTATTGTAGTATAAGCCAGGGAGGGCTTCTTCAAAAAGAGAGCCGATGACCACGACATTATTATCTTTAGCGGCTTTTTGTAGAACTTCTGTTGAAGGGCCAGGAATGGGTTCTGCAGTCTCAAAAGGCTCGTCACTCTGTGTTCGACAAAAATAATCACCGGTGAACAATTCTTGAGTACAAATAATGTTGGCTCCAGAAGTCGCAGCTTCAGAGATTTTTGTACATGTATAATCTAGATTCTTTTCTTTTGAACCTTGATCACTTCCTTGGATAAGTGCAATTTTTACAGACATTTTCTATACCTTAATAAGAACGCAGGAAATTACGTTCAAACGGTCTAAAAGCAAATAATAAGAAAGCTTATTTTTACTTTGTGTGGAATATACTGAAGGTGAACCTTTTCCTGTCTTCTTTTGGAATAAACTTTTTGAATTCATTAGAGATGTTAATCGACTTCAATTGTTTGTTTTTTAGCAGCTTTTGAAAACCAGTTTTAGTGATAGGTACAGCTTCGAGGTTGATCTCCTTGAGCTTAGTATGTTTGATTAGTAGATCAATTGTTTCCTGCCACTTTAAAGATTTATTTACACCCAAATCTAGCGATTCAAGGTTTTTAAGATTTGTGAGGTAATGAAGAGTTTTCCCGCGAAGACTGTTCCATCCTAAATCAAGTGCTTTCAGGTTTTTGTATCCTGAAATAGTCTTGATGTAGCGATCGTCAATTTTGCATGAGGAAAGATCTAGACTCTCAAGGTTGGCTATTTCTATTATCGCTTTAAAAATGTCAGGTGGTAGGGCTTGGCCTTGATTGTTAAAACTGATTGACTTTAGTTTTGGAAGTGATTTAAAGTCTGGAATTTTATTGAAATCACAGTGATAAAATGAGAGGTGCTCGAGATTGGTTAGTTGGTTGATGAGAACTTGGTCTGACTCCTCAAAACTTCTATTTCTTATTTCGTGATACTTAACTTTTGGAAGTGACCCCTTAATCCCTATCGGTGTATTTGCTGAGTCTGTTGGTAATTGACTTAAATTCAGTGTGTTGAGTATAAGTTTTGAAGCGGTATTTTTGTCGAAGTATAAGAGCCTTAATGTTGGATTTGAAATGCTTATGTTCCCTTTGAGAGGGCATTCTCTAAGGTCTAGAGAATATAAGTTTTTGTAGCTTGAGAGGCTTGGAACTATGGAAATAGGACAACGCTCAATTTTTATATTCTTAGCGTTCTTCAAAAAAGTATAGTTTGTCCAGTCATGATCATTAAAGTTTGTATCGATAAATGTTGCTTTATTAACAATCTCAAGTTGGCTGAGAAAGTCCCTGTTTTTTGGGGTAAGAGGAAAATCTTTAACATAAACTTCGGAGATTTCCTTAAGTTTCTTGAGTGTTGTTAAATCAGTTAAAAGTTCAGAGGAGAGCTGTAAGCCACTGTATGAAAGGGATGTCATGTCTTGGCAATGTGTTATGCCTTTCAATTGCAGTTTACTGATTTTTCTCCCAGTTAAATTTAATGAATGCAGTTTTGGGAATTTAGAAAAATTGAGCAGAGGCAGTTCTGAGGATTTTTCAACAATCCTAGTTTCTATACCGATTTCGGTATTTAATTTCTCTAGACCTGGAAGTTGAGGAAGCTTCGCAAATTCCTCCGTAGTTATTCTATTCCTTGAGAGATTAAGTGACTTTAATTTATTTAAATTTCTGAGATGCATAAAATCAGTAGCCTTAAATCTGGTAAAGCCGAGATTGAGTTCTTCAACTTGCTGAAAATTTTTGAGTAGAGACCAATCGCTATTTTTAAGGTTGGAGCCAAAGAAGCTTACTGATTTTAAGGTGGGGAGTTCTTTTGTAGAAAGTAGTGTAAGTTGAGGTATAAACTCAAGGGATAAGTGGGAAATGTTTTTGAATAGTTTAATGTCATCTTTGCTTAAGATTAATTCTCTTTTTAAGTCTCCTGAGATATACAGTTTTTTAAGGAGTTTAAACTGCTTGAGGTGACTTTTAAGTTTCAGGAATGTGTCGATACTTACCGTTAATTCTCGAAGATTTTTAAATTCTAAAACCTGTTTTATTTGAAGTTCTGATAAAGCTTCTTCGGGCGCGAGGGTTGCCTTTGAAACAAGCTCGGGGGCTTCCAGTTTTTTATATGAAGATTCAAACGATGTCACTTGAGAGTTAAGTTTTTGAAAGTTATTCGTGATAGTATTTGTTTTGGCAAGTTTTGGTGAAAGATCAAAAAGTATGGCTAACATTTTTATGGATTCTGCATTCTCTCTATCTTCTAGTTCTAGCGCCATCCAAATAGGGCCAACAGAGAAATGGGAATCAGCAGTATCTTCATTGTCTGTTAACGGAGTTACTTCATTATTGATTATCGGAGCATTTTTTGTTTGCTGTTCCTTAGTTTTTGAGCAAGAAGCTAGCAGTAGTAGATAAATTAATAAAATATAGCAAGATTTAAACTGAATGGACAAGTCTTTTCTCCCTTTGATGACAATTTAAAATATACCCATGCTAAGTAAAAAAGCTTGATACAAAATTCTTTAAAATTGTAATCAGGCGTAATGTTATAAAAAACTTCTTCTAGAATGGTCTGTATATTCTTTGTCATAGCTAGCCATAAGTCCCTTGAATATAGCTCTCCACAGTTGTTTTCCTCAAAACAACTGCTAGGTTTTTGTACCAAATTTTTCCGTTTATGTCGTTGAATAGTACATACACAATTAATAATGAGAAACTTACGAAGGCATACATATGTCATTTTTTGAAAACTACGATAAGCATGTTGCAGAACGTGCAGAGCAGGGGATTCCTCCTCTTGCATTGAGCGCAGCGCAAGCTGAAGAAGTTGTTACTTTACTACAAGACATCCCAGCAGGTAAAGGCGAGTTCCTACTTGACCTACTTACAAATCGCATCAACCCAGGTGTTGACCCAGCCGCTCAAGTGAAGGCTAGTTTCCTAGTGGGAATCACTAAAGGCGCTTTAAGCTGTGAGGTTATTTCTAAAGCTGATGCTGTCAAGCTTCTTGGCACAATGGTTGGTGGTTACAACCTACAGGGTCTTATCGACCTAGTTGAAAGTGGCGATGCTGAACTAGCTCCACTAGCTGCAGAAGCTCTTAAAAATATGGTTCTTTCAGTTAACTGCTTCGACGAAGTAAATGCTCTTGCTACTGGTGGTAACGCTACAGCTAAAGAGATAGTCGAGTCTTGGGCAAATGCTGAGTGGTTCACAAATGCAGACGATGTTCCAAGCGAAATCAAAACAGTTCTTTACAAAGTTGACGGTGAGACTAACACTGACGACTTCTCTCCAGCTAAGTTTGCTTTTACTCGTGACGATATTCCACTTCACTCAACTTGTATGGGTGGTTCTTTATTCCCTGAAGGTCCAGCAAAAATCGCTGAACTAGAAAAAAGCGGTCTTCCAGTTTCTTTCGTTGGTGATGTTGTTGGTACAGGTTCTTCTCGTAAGTCAGCATGTAACTCACTTTTATGGCATATCGGCGATGACATACCATTCATCCCAAATAAGCGTCGTGGTGGTGTTATTCTTGGTGGTATCATTGCTCCAATCTTCTTCAATACTGCAGAAGACTCTGGTGCTCTTCCAGTTCAGTGCGATGTTCAAAACCTTTCAACTGGACAAGTCATCACAGTAAAACCAACTGAAGGTAAGATTCTTGCTGAAGACGGTTCTGAAATAACTTCTTTCGATGTTAAACCAAACACAATTCTTGATGAGTTCCGTGCTGGTGGTCGTGTACCTCTTATCATCGGTAAGCAGCTTACTGGTAAAGCTCGTGAAGCTCTTGGACTTAGTGCAATTGAAGAAAGCGGTCTTTTCGTTAATCCAGACAACCCATCACCATCTGATGGTCAGGGTTACACTCTAGCCCAGAAAATGGTTGGTAAAGCATGTGGCGCTGAAGGTATTCTCCCTGGTACAGCTTGTCTTCCTAAGATGACTACAGTTGGTTCTCAGGACACAACAGGTCCTATGACAGCTTCAGAAATGACTGAACTTGCTTGTCTTAGATTTAACGCTGATCTTGTGATGCAGTCTTTCTGTCACACAGCAGCTTATCCAAAACCGACAGATGTGAACACTCACGCTACACTGCCTGACTACATCTCGAACCGTGGCGGTGTTTCACTAGCTCCTGGTGATGGTGTTATTCACTCTTGGTTAAACCGTCTTCTAGTTCCAGATACAGTTGGTACTGGCGGCGACTCTCATACTCGTTTCCCACTTGGTATTTCTTTCCCAGCTGGTTCTGGTCTTGTTGCATTTGCAGCAGCTCTTGGGGTTATGCCTCTAGATATGCCTGAGTCAGTTCTTGTTCGTTTCAAAGGTGAATTGCAGCCGGGCGTAACTCTACGTGACGTTGTAAATATGATTCCTTACGCGGCGATCCAAGAAGGTCTTATGACTGTTGAGAAGAAGAACAAGAAAAACATTTTCTCTGGTCGTATCCTAGAAATCGAAGGTCTTCCAGACCTTAAAGTTGAACAGGCGTTCGAACTTACAGATGCAGCAGCAGAACGTTCAGCGGCAGCAGCAACAATCAAACTAAACCGTGAGCCGATCGAAGAGTACTTAAACTCCAACATCACTCTTATGGAAGCGATGATTGAAGGTGGTTATAAAGACCCTGAAACTATCCGTAAACGTATCGCAGATGTGAAAGATTGGATCGCAAATGGCGAACTAATGGAAGCGGATGCAAATGCTGAATATAAAGCTATCATTGAAATAGACCTTAACGAGATGTCTGAGCCTATCGTTGCTTGTCCAAACGATCCAGATGATGTAAAGATTCTTTCTGATGTTTCTGGAAACAAAATTGACGAAGTATTTATTGGTTCTTGTATGACTAACATTGGCCACTTCCGTGCAGCAGCTGAAGTTCTAGAAGGCGAAGGCCAAGTTGAGCCACGTCTATGGGTTTGTCCTCCGACAAAAATGGACCAAGAACAGCTGACTAAAGAAGGTTACTACGCTAAATTCTCAGCAGCTGGTGCTCGTTTAGAGATTCCGGGTTGTTCACTTTGTATGGGTAACCAAGCGCGTGTTAAAGACAACGCTGTCGTGTTCTCAACATCTACTCGTAACTTCAACAACCGTCTTGGTGATGGTGCTCAAGTTTATCTTGGTTCTGCAGAGCTAGCAGCTGCAGTTTCACTTCTAGGTAAGCTTCCTACTCCTAAAGAGTATGTTGATATCGTTACACCAAAACTTAAAGGTAAAGAAGAAGAGATCTATAAGTATCTTAACTTCCACCTACTTGAAGAGAAGCTTGAAGTTTAAGTCTTAGCTCTTTGAGAAAGTCTTAAAGGCCGCTCGATTTTGTCGAGCGGCCTTTTTTGTTTAAATAAATGATTTTACCGGCGATAGATCGATGATTCAGATTTATAGTAGAGGCTTCAAGGATGAGAATAGATAGGAAAGTATGAGCCAAGTTATCGCCCCCGAGATTATTATAGACTCAACGCCATTATTAGTTGAGCTTTGTTCCGAAGACTTTGACGCTTCTTCTGTAGATTTAAGACTACCAGACTTAGAGACTGCTGCAGTTTCGATTAAAGAAGCTTGCAGCCAGACGTCTAAAGCAATTAATAATGCGAAGAAGAACCTTCTTTTTGCCTATATGTCTCAACCAAGCTGCCGTCGTTGGCAAAAGAAAGAGTTTATGGCTCGTCTTGAATGCGATAGCACTCTCTTGACTCAAGTCGCTCGCAAGACAGGCTTTAAGTTTTATACAAATGAAAAACTGGTTGTTGAAGACTTAGATAACAATGGTGAAGAGGCCGTTTCTGAAGAAGTTGCTGAAAGAACAGGTGTTCCGGTAAAGACTGTTGAGCGAATTAAGACAAAAATTCAGAAGAAGAAAGAAGTTGCTTTAGAGAAAGAGCGCTTAGCTTTAGAGGAGTCTCTGAAGACTGATTCAAGCGAAGAGGGGGCTGAAGAAGTTGTTGAAACTTTAGAAGTATCACTTTCTGAAACACCTAAAGTAGTTCCTCCAGTAGTAGCTGAAGCTCTTGAAGAAGTTAAGCCTATTGCTGACTTAACTGAAGAGACAAATAAGCCAGATGTTGCTATGGCTAAAGAATTGGCTAGCATTGCTCAAGTTGAAGAGATCTCGACTCACGTTAAAACTCAACTAGATGACGAGTATCAGGAAGAGATAGCTCGCTTAAAAGAAGAGTTAAAGCAGAAAGATGAAGAGATAGCTCGCCTAAAAGCACTTCTTGAAGATCAATAGTTTTTACTTTATAAACTTCCTGTAGGTGATATAGCCTACAAGTGTGATAAGCAGGAATAGACCAGAGTAGTATGAGAAAAGGGTGTATATGCCATCCATCTCATCAAACTTTTCTCTTCCTGCTTTTGTCTTTAGTCCCCACCAACCAAAAGCCGTGAGTGCTATGGCGAGAGGAAAAGCGACTATTAAGAATATTTTCATAGTTTGCTTGTCTTAGGCTTCAACTATGTCACTTTTTAAACTGAGAACGAAAGCGACTATTTCGCTTGTTTCTTGTTCGGGTATTTCCAGTTTCTGAATAGTTTTCCCAGCATGTCCAAGGAATAATTCCCAGTCACTTTCACTGATCTTCATTCCTTTGTGGGAAGTTTTCATATCTCGACCTGTGTAGACCATAGGGCCACCAGAGTTCTTACATAAAAAGTTGATAAGTAATTGCTTCTCCCTAGCGATACCGTCATCACCTCTGTTTTCCCAAAAGCGACCAAGTTGTGAATCTGCTTGTAACCTTGGTAGTAGGTCATTTGCAAAAATAGAGATAGCGTCGTAACCACCAAGTCGTTCGTATAGAGTTTTGTCACTCATAATAATCCCTTTATTAATTCTTTGGTTTAAATGAATAATGGCCAATTATCTTATATTTGAATAATATGTCATCGAGCTTTGGGCCGAGACCAATATTATGAACAATAAGTGGAGTTTTGTCATCGGCAGTTTTGGTTGAAACTATACCTATGTGAGTGAAGCCTCCGCCAAGGTCCCAACAAACGATATTTCCGGGAAGGTAGTCACTTTTGTTTTCTGTAATGGGCAAGGAAGATTTCTGACGATTAAAGAAAGTCATGAGGTTAGGAACACGTCGATGATCGATGTTTGTGTCAGGTTTCAGAAGTTGCCATCTTTTAGGGTAGGAAATGAAGCTTTCTTTCATATCTTCGTGGACTAAAACCTGAAGATCAATTCCAAGTTTACGATAGGAACGAATGACTACATCTGTACAAACACCTATTTTGGAATCGACATCTCCCATAGGGTAGGAGATCTGTTCATAACGACCGTCATAAGTTATATCGAAGTGAGTTCTTTCTTCTGCGGCTTCAGCGAGGTCTAGATACTGGTTTTGAAGCTTATTTGTTGGGGAGTGTAAGAAGCTATACTGGTTGACGAAGCCTGAAGTAGTGAAGCTTGAGTATTGAATAGTTAAGAACGAGAATAAGGCTATGGCCAGTAAAGTATATAGAACAATTTTCTTCTTCAATTTACTCATTTAAACGAACTTTCTATAAATGTTTTACTTACTCTTATTTTCTTTGTTTTTACCCATGTATATAAAGTAGGCACCAGCAGCAAGTTGGAAGATAGTGAGAATGATTAAGATTTTCATATGATAAAAGACTTCGATTAAGAGTTTAGCCACGAACAGTAGATCATAAGTACGTGGCCAACGGCCCTTTTCAAGTATTGAGACTTAAGACTAAAGGTGGAAGCCCCATTTGCCGCTTTTCATTTTATAGAGTCGATATGTTCTACCTGATTTAGCTTTAAACTTAGCAATGTCACCAGTTTCGGTTTCGCGAATATATTCAGGATCTTGTTTACTTAGCTTGGGCTCTGTTTTAAGTAACTCCTCAAAAAAGCTGCTAAACTCTTTCATGAACTTTTCGTCATTTGCTAACTCTGAGAGAAATGTGACAATTTTCTTCAAGTCCTGTTCATTCTTAGCTTTGTACACTTCCGTGTATCTTTCTTTTACAAGAGTTTCGATTTCTTTATCTTGGTAAGATTTTAAAATTGCTGAAAGTCCTTCTTTTGGGGTTTCAGCGGCCATAGATAATGTGAAGAGAAATAAGATGAGTAGAATCTTTTTCATAATGAATTCCTTTTTATTGTAGTTTTACAGCTGTTCCATAAGCCAAAAGCTCTGACATACCTTGAGCGATGGCACTTGTTGTGAATCTGACGTTTACGATGGCGTCGCCTCCGAGAGATTTCGCTTCTTGGATCATGCGCTTTTGAGCTTCTTCTCTAGCTTCAGTAAGCATCTCAGTATAACCGGCGATTTCTCCGCCTATAAGAGTCTTGAGGCCTGCCATTATATCTCGACCAACGTGCTTAGACTTGACCATATTTCCGCTGACTAGGCCGAGAGTTTCGCAGATTTCTTTACCTGGTATCTCTGGTGTACTCACTATTAACATTTTTATCCCTAATTTTTTGTAAAGCTTATTCGTTCAAAGTTTTACCTGTTTCAAGGTAAGTTTTTAGATTACTTAAAATGTACGGCCAACCACCTGTGACATTGTGGTAGGTTTGATTCTTCTCTTTGAAACCTTTGTGAGTTAGAGTAAGTACAGTCAAATTTTCATCCTGCTGTAAAGTGTAACTGACAATTGTTTCTTCATCACTTTCGGTGTTGTCATGTCCGGGAGGAAGAAACTGAAAGCTGTGGGTAAACTCTTTGTCTTTCTCAAAGACCATTATTTTACCTTTGATAAGATCAAACTCTTTGTTTCCATAGATAAGCTTATCGCCTTTTTTAGTACCAATGGTTTTCAGTGGGCAGAGAAAATACTTTTCTACAATTCTAGCTTGAGTTAACGCATCCCAAACTTTGGACGCACTGGACTTAATAAAGATTGTTTGTTCAAATTTTATTTCTTCAGCTGCCACATTTACCCCTGTGCAAAATACGATTAATAAAATAATTAAAAGTCGCTTCATTATATTCCCTTTTTAAAGCTTTTTTTTCGAGATTCTTTAAACCGACAGTTTGCCATCTCTTATATACTGCCATCATGGTAAAAAGCTCTCCCATTAAAGGCTTGAAGAATATAATCTGCCTTAACATTAATTCTTTTGTTTTTGAGAATGTCAGAGCCTAAAAGTATGAGAATAAAAAATTATTTAACTTTTTTTATATTTCTCTGCGAGATTTCATTTTTGATTGCGAATTAAGAATAAACCACCTGTTAATCAGGCTTGGAATTTACAATTACATCTATAGTAGGAGTTAAATGTATGGACGCATTCAATCGTAGAGCTTTTGTTAAAGCAAGTGCAGCCGCTGGCGCTTTAAGCTCAATAAATGCTTTTTCTGTTTCAAAACCAACTGCAAACGATACTGAAATAAAGATTGCTTTAGTAGGCTGTGGTGGTCGTGGTTCAGGTGCTATCGTTCAGGCAATGAATGTTAGAAAAGGTATTAAGCTTGTAGCTATGGCCGATGCTTTCGGTGACAAAGTAGAAAGTAGCCTTGCGAAAGTAACTAAAGTTCATGGCGATAGAGTAGACGTTCCTGAGTCTCGTCGTTTTTCTGGCTTTGACGCTTACAAAAAAGCAATCGACACTGATTGTGATCTTGTTATCCTTGCAACTCCTCCTCACTTCCGTCCTATTCACCTAGAGTACGCTGTAAATAAAAAGAAACATGTTTTCATGGAGAAGCCAGTTGCTGTTGACGGTCCTGGCGTTCGTTCAGTTATAGAGTCTGCAGCTAAAGCAAAATCAAACAGCACTATGCTTGCAGTTGGTTTACAAAGACGTCACCAGTTCGACTACAATGAGTCAGTAGCTCAGTGTCAAGATGGTGCTATCGGTGACTTCCAATATGCAGAAGTTTGGTGGAACTCTGGTGGTGTTTGGACTCGTCCTCGTCAAGACGGCCAGTCTGAGATGGAGTACCAAATGAGAAACTGGTACTACTTTAACTGGCTTTGTGGTGATCACATCGTAGAACAGCACATTCACAATCTTGACGTTATCAACTGGATGAAAAATGGTTTTCCAGTTAAGGCTTCAGGTATGGGTGGACGTCAAGTTCGTAACGGTATCGACAATGGTGAGATCTATGACCACTTTGCGGTAACTTATGAATATGCTGATGGTTCAAAAATGTTCAGTCAAGCACGTCACATTCCTAACTGCGATAACAAAGTTTCTGAAATAGCTTACGGTACTAAAGGTACCTGTAACTTTGGTCGTCACAGCATCACAGTTGGCGGTAAAAGATCTTGGCGTTTTAGAGGTAAGAAAGTTAATGGCCACCAACACGAATGGGTAGACCTTATTAACTCTCTAGACAAAGGCGAAATTTACAATGAAGGTGAGTATGGCGCATACTCAACGATGACAGCTATCCTCGGTCGTATGGCAACATACTACGGTAAAGAAATCACTTGGGAGCAAGCTCTCAATTCAGAGCTGAAGCTTTCTCCTGAGACTTATGCTTGGGATGCTAACCCACCAACACTTCCTAATAAAAATGGTCGCTATACTATTCCTATGCCGGGTAAAAATAAACCATTCTAATTAGACTATAAGTTTAGTAAAAAGCCGATCATGAAAATGATCGGCTTTTTTTGTCTAAAGCTTATGAACAGCGCCATCGCCTCGAAGGTAGAGACCTGCACCTTTAAAGATGATTAGGCGAATACTCTGACTCGCGTAGGCTTCGATAGGTTCGCCTCCTTTGAATGAAAAGAGGGCATCTTCTAGTAGTCTTGTGGCTTCTTTATCATTCTTAAACTTAGCTTTAATTGCTTCTGGTGTCGGCATTTCTTTTGAATCACTCTTCAAGAATGGATTGCAACTTGGGATCTGCTTACCAATATTTTTTATAATGGACATGTTTTGTACTTTAATTGCTTTTTCAGATGGCGCCGAGTTACAGCCGAAAAAGAGAAGTAAAAGGAAAAGTAAAGAAGCTTTCATCAATGATTCCTTGTGGTTATAAATTTTCATATGGAGCGTTCCTGAGTAGTTCTTTAAACTTAAGAGATAGTTCTTTATCCAAAAGATCCAAAATTTTGAAAAAGTTTTCATTTGATCGGTGTTTATAATAGGTATGGGTTCTGTACCAATCGATGATCATTTTTTCTTTAAGAATATCTAAAAAGGCACTCTCTGGGTAAGTTTTAATAAATAAAATAATTTGATCGGTCAATTTTTGTTTGGCCCAAAATATGGATGAATACCGACTGAGGTACTTCTTTATATTTGAACTTTGAATACTCTCAAGCGCCTCTTTTTCATTTTCTGGCAGGTAAATTTCGATTTTAGATTTACCGACATATTCATCATGAAAGTCGTTGAGACAAAAGTCAACTTCGTAGCTTCCCGGCTCAACTGGAAAATTTTTATAAAATGGTGAAGTAAGGTACCAACTTCTTCCACCTTTCTTGGGTTCCCAATCGTAGTAGTAACTTGCCTTAGTGCTTAGGTAAGTGTTATCTAGCTTTATTGATGAAAAGTAGAGATTTCCTGGGGCACTGTCAATATTCTTATAATCAACCTCAAAGAGGGGCTGTTCATAAGGTAATATTTTTTGCTTATGCTTAAAGTTGAGTAGTTTAAGTAAATTTAATTGCTTAGGTTTTTTTAATTTGGAAGCTATTTCTTGAAGGTTTTCTTCAGGTTTATCTTTAAGCTGCCTTACTTTTCTATTGAAAGTAGATAGAGCTAAGGCTGGTGAGGCTGTATTTAATAGTTCTACGTATTGAATCAACTGTTCCCCAGTGAGTTTAGAAATGTAGTAGTTAGTTAAAAACTCAGATAAGCTTTCAGCTACTTTTGTAGCATAAAAGTCATTTGGATACTTTTTGAGAAACTCTCTAAGTTTAGCGGTGAATTGAGTGTCTGAAAAGATTTTGTGAAAGTTGGCATAATCAACGGCTATAAATTTTGCTGCTAAGCCATTTTTTGTAAATGCTTCATAAGCTTCTTTATTTTTTGTGGCAGATTTAAGTTCGAGCTCACCTGCATTTATAATCCGATACCCCTGAGGAGTTTCTATATATGCTTTTATACTGTAGCGACCTTCTGTAAAATCCTGCCATTTGGTGTTTTTCCAGTAAAATGTCTGCCTAGATCTTTTACCGGAAAATAGTATTTCAGTCTTACCTATTTTGACTTTAGATAAAGTGATTTTCTTTTTAAGATCATCTATATCTTCTACGAAAAGGTTGATTGGGGTGAAGGGTGAGATTTTTTTAGGAAAGACACAGACTAAGTTCTTTGGAGCTATTTCTTCTTTGACCTTTAGCTCTTTGAGCCAGAAGTTGCGCCTTTCTTTATTTTTAAAGTCTTCATTATAGTTCAAGGACCTAAGTGCCGTAACTGCGCTTGTGTTGTTCAGTATATCAACAATGATCCGGCGGTCGTTGTCTGTAAGTTTTTCTTTCTCATTATTGGAGTCCCTTCGAGGATAATCAGCTAACTTTTCAGCAACACGGTAACTGTAAGTACTGAGCGGGTTTTCAATGACAAATTTATGGAGCTCATCATTCTCAAATGTGAAGCTTCTGTTGTAAACCGTATCAAAAAACTTATGATAAGCTTTTACGGGTAATTCACCGTAGGCTTTTTTATTTTCTTTCTTGATTGAGATGTCCAATTCTACGGGCTTAAATGAGTAGATTTTTTTGCCTATCGCATAAGTGAACTGCAGCTTATACTTCCCCGGTTTGGTGAATTGAAGATTTTTGTATTTTACTTTCTTATAATCATTACTAGTTGATGAAGAGGATCTTGAGTGACCGGTGCGTTCTTCGCCATCCACTATAAGCCTAAGTAGAACAAACTCTTTACTTCTATAGTTACTGTCAGTCCAATCAAAAAAGACTTCTAAGTTTTCATGCGGAAGAAGGTCTCGCTTATCTACAGAAACTTTTATGCTATCTTTAGAAGTCACCTCAATAGCAAACTTTCGGATAAGTTCCTTTCTCCAGAACTTCATGGACTCCTGATATTCTTCACTACGAGAGCGGTTATATCTGAAACTTTTTAAGACCTCATTACTCATGTTAGATTTAATGAGTTTGGCCATATTTATTTGTTGGCTTTTGGTGAAGGTTAGGCGCACTTCAAAAAGTTGAAGGACTAAGTTTTGAACCTTCTTGTCTATCGCATTTGTTAAGTATGACTTTGAGTACTTTTCGACAAAATGTACATAAGGCTCAAAATCTACGGTAACACTTACTTTTTTGGAGTTAATATCTAAAGGAGAAGTCTGAATAAGTTTTTCGTAGGTGATGAGGGCTGGCTCATCTTCTTCGGAGCGAATAACTTTATATTTTGCTTTTGGGAAGTTTATGATGTTATCTCTTTGAAAAAGAAATACTTCTATTTCATAATCGCCTTTTTCGCTTGGCAGAGCAGACTCGTCAAAATAAAACATAAACTCTTCACGACTCAAGCTTACAACACGAGGTTTTATATCGTTAAAGTACAATTCTTTGCCATTTACTAAGACTTTGTAAATACTGAGGTCTCTGTGTTTGTAGTCACTACTGTTGACTTTTACGGCAAAGACTTCAGCCTCAAATGGCTTTATCGCTTTTGGGAATGTTAAAGTGTAAACGTCCTTATCAGCCTCCAAGGCATTTATTTCAATAAGGCCTTCGAGGTAATTGATTCTTTGAATTCGCTCATTGTTAAGTTGGTCGCGTTTTAGCTCGTATTTTTTACTTGAACTTAGGCTTTGTATAAGTTTCGTGTTACCAATTTTATTGATGACTTTACAGTAGCGCTCAACTAGGTCTTTATTGTCGTTAGATTTAGCGATATAGTCATCGATACTATCTGCAAAATTGTACCTAAGTTTACTGGTGTACCTACTTTTTGGAAATTCTTTGACAAAGGTCGTAACTTTGTCTAAAGATTTATCGGCATCGTTAAATTTATAAAAATTACCCCTGAGGTAACCTTGTATACCAAGTTCTAGGATGGCTTTAAAAGCTTCTTCTTCTCTTGGTTTTTTGCGTTCAAAAGTAAAACTCTTTTTCCATTTTCCTTCAGGTCCGGCAAAAATAAATTCTACTTGGTGCTTTCCTGGAAGTTCAGGGATAATTGTATTGCAGGCATAGTACATGGACCATCGGCCACTTTTTTCAGATGAGCTATTTCTTGAGTAGAACTTAAATTGATCTAACTGTTGGCCCGTGATAGTTTTGTCGCCAACTTTTATTTGAGTTAGAGCTATATCTTCAGGTTTATACTTTTCGTCATCCATTGGATAAATGAGCTTAAAACGCAAGTCATCGAAAGGGTACTTCTTATTTTCAAACTCAAACTTTATGTGAGGTGGTAAGTCAAGGACAAGGTTCTTCTTTAATTCACCAAGTTGAGTGCTGAGCTTTTTGCCCGTTAGTCTTAGCTCTGGGTCTTCATACTTTAATAAGCGGTTAACTAAGTTAGAAAGCTCTTCATAGGAAAGTGTTAACGCTGCTTTGTATGCAGCTTTGCGCTCTCGAAAGTTGCCTTCTTTCAGATCTTTGATTATGTCATCTTGTGTATCTGCAAAAAGACTAATTGTCGAAATCATTAATATGTATATAAGCCCTTTAAGTATTCGCATCTAAGCTCCCTTTAGTCTAAATTTATTTCTTCTAAAATTTGATATAGTGCCTGAGTTCCCAATAAACCTCTGCCTGAACCTTCTAGTTTCTCATAAAACTTCAATGACATTTCTAGGCCCGGAAGTTTGATTCCCATATTTAGCGCTTCTTTTGCGGCAATTTTCATATCTTTTATAAAGTGTATAATGAAAAACCCAGGTTCAAAGTCACCTTTGACAACTCTCGGATACAGATTGTTCAAACTCCAACTGCCAGCAGCTCCTGACCCAATCGAGTCTAAAACTGTCATGGGGTCTAATCCAGACTTCTGAGCATAGAGTAAAGCTTCCATGACGCCAATCATATTTGAGGCAATTGCTATCTGATTGGCCATTTTAGTGTGTTGCCCAGAACCTGCTAATCCTTGATAAACTATAGTTTGACCAAGAAGTTCAAACAATGGCTTTGCATTCATAAAGACAATTTCGTCACCACCAACCATAATAGATAAAGTACCATTTAAGGCACCAATATCGCCACCAGAAACAGGCGCGTCTAAAGCTGTCATATTCTTTGTTTTAGCAGCCTCATATATCTCTTTCGCCAAAGATGGCTCACTAGTAGTCATATCTATTAATAGAGTATTCTCTTTAGCAGAGACTAAGACTCCATTTATTCCCAAGTAAACTTCACGCACATCTTTAGGGTAGCCAACAATCGTTATGACGACATCTACATCTGCAACACAAGTTGCAACGGTGTCATGCCAAGTGGCTCCTTCCTGAATTAGAGCGGAGGCTTTTGATTTAGTTCGTGTAAAGAGGTGAAGTTCGTGGCCAGCTTTCATTAAGTTTCTGGCCATACTTTGGCCCATCACACCTAGACCAATAAAGGCAATTTTCTTAGTCGACATAGTAACCCTGTATAAATAATCATGTTAAACAAAATTCTCACATAACATCATTACACAAAAAAGCCGGATCAAAAAGACCCGGCTTTAAAAAACTACTGACTAATTTGTTTTAGTCGTTCGCATGTAATTGAGCATTTAACTCAATTGTCTTTGGATTCGGCTTACAAATAAGCTTACCAGTTTGCGAGTCTTGGATGAACAACATTTTGTCTTTTCCAGAAAGCTCTGCGCCTTTAACAACGTTTTCGCCTTCAGCAACAGAGTTACCGTCGATGTCGACAGGTTTATTCGCTGCATCATAAAGAGAAATCTTACTTCCAGCTGTGACATAAGCACCTGCAGCAATCGTACAGCCAAAGCCAAGAGAAATACCAGTACCAGCCATAGCACCAAGAAGACACTTTTCGCCAACGCTGATCACATGATTGTTACCACCAGAAAGAGTACCCATGATGGATGCACCACCGCCGATGTCACTGTCTTTTTTAACGAATACACCAGCAGAAACTCGACCTTCCACCATTGCGTTTCCTTCAGTACCTGCATTGAAGTTAACATAACCAGCAGGCATAACAGTTGTACCTTCACCAAGGTAAGCACCAAGACGAACCTGACTGCCAGAAGCTATACGAGTTCCAGAAGGAATGTGGTAGTTAACAAGGTAAGGGAACTTGTCGACATGAGTTACAGATAAAGATTTGTCAGAGAAGATGTGTTTCATTCTCTCAGCATCTAGATCTTGTGGAAGGATTGGACCATAGTTTGTCCAAGCAACATTTGCTAGTTTACCAAAAGCACCATCAAGGCAAAGACCGTGTGGCTGAACTTTACGCTGACTTAGTGAAGTAAGCTTGAAGTAAGCTTCCTCTGCACTTTCAACAGCTTGGCCACCATCATATAAGAAATAAGCAACTATATCCTTAGTCGCGTATCCCCAAGAACCATTTTCAGAAGCTCTTAGAAGTGACTTAAAGTTACCAACATTTGCATGTTTATCTATCTCTGGATGGAAAGGTAAGAACTTGTTATAAATCGTTTGAAGATCTTCAAGAGAAACTTCTTTAAAAGTGTTTTTTCCACTCTCCACTCCAAGTACGTCAGAAACTACAGCAGCAGTTCCATAACTCTCTTCAAAGTTAATAATTGGGAAAGTTACATCTAAAGTTACATCGCCACGAGAGCGTCTAACGCCAACTGCGAAACCTACAGGTCTTTGGTAACCGTCTTTTGCTTCTATTTTTGCAACATAGTCTTTAAATTCTTCAACAGTAGTAATAGCCATGGTATCTCCTATTTGGTTAACGCCTTAACCAGCATTTTATAGTACGTTTTCATATCATCAATCATTATATATTCGTTATCTTTATGCGCCTGAGAAGTTAACCCAGGGCCAAAGTTAAACGCCGAAATTTTTCTTGCAGAAAGTTGAGCTACATCAGTCCAAGCTTGCTTTGCTTCTACTGGCGCACCAAGTGCCTCAACTAACTGACTGAAGGTTTCTGACTCAATGACACTACCAGCAGGGGCAGTATCTTTAATGCGAATTTCCAATCCTGGAACATTCCAGCCATTCACCATATTTAAAAGTTTTTCTTCTGCTTCGTCGGCAGTATATACCGGAGCAAAACGGAAGTTTACGTTACACTCCCAATAACCTGGAAGACTAGTACGGCCAGCTTCACAGTTAGATTCTGTAATCGAAATAACATCGTAAAAATCAACACCGAACAAAGTATGTTTCTGGTGTTCTATTTGAGCCATTTTGTTAATAAATGGTAGAGCTTTGTAAAGTGCATTTTCTCCATTCCAAGGACGAGCTGAGTGACAGGCTAAACCAGTTACTTTTACAGCAGCGTGAAGACTACCTACACAGCCTACTTGAATCGTATTGTCCGTTGGCTCACCTACGATGGCCATGTCGACACTGTCAAAATACTCAGGTACAAATTCAATTAAGTCATACAACCCATTATCCGGTAAAGGAGTTCCTTCTTCACGAGCGTATATAAGTAGAGAAATATTGAACTTGCTCAAAACCTCTTCGCGGTATTCTTTCATAAGCTGCATGTAAGCGGCTATGGCACCGAGCATGTCAGACGCTCCACTACCATGAAGGCGACCATCTTCTTTATATGCCGTAAAGTGTTTAGGAACCACATCTGAGTGACCAACCAAAGCAACATGTGGTAAACCAGGAGTTTCAGGGAACTTAATGATCAAAGAATCATAATGTTCAGTGAAAGATATCTCACCTAAGTTTTCAGTACACCATTCTCGGATAAATTTGACTTTCTCCTGTTCGTGAAAGGTAGGAGATGGGATATTTAAAAGCTGCTCTAGTAAATCGATCATCTAAATTTTAATTTTTCCAATTCTTGCTGCAGTCTTATCGCAGACTTCTTTAGTTACACAGAAAACCATGCGAACATAGCCTTCGCCGTCTGGCCCAAAAGCCGTTCCAGGGGTGATGACGATACCCTGTTCAATGAAGAGATCAAGAATTTTTGTGGATTCTGAAATCTCAGGGTGAGAGAACCAAAGATAAAACGAAGCTTCGCCTCCAAAGATCTTAAAACCTTTGTCTTCTAAAGCTTTCTGTAGAGTTTGTTTTTTAAGTAAATAGTCTTTGGTAAATTCTTTTGGGTGTTCATCATCTTTCCAAGCTTCGATAGCACCAGCCTGAATAAAAGTCGGAGAACCTTGGCCCATAGGTGCTCTCATTCTGCCAAAAGCAGCCATGAGTTCTTCATTGTGTGAAATGATTGCACCGCAGCGATAACCAGTCATATGACTTCTTTTAGATAAAGATCGAAATAAAATCCAATTCTCAGATTGCTTGGTATCCAGAATAGAAGGTGGTGTGGCGCCATAGTGTATGTCGTTATAGCACTCGTCAGCACAAATCAAAAAGTCATATTTCTCTGCCAAATCAACGAGCTTCTGTAAATACTCAAGTGAAGCTATCGCAGTCGTTGGATTGTGAGGAGTGTTGATCCAAAACATACGACACTTTTGCCAATCACTTTCCGTCAATGCATCTAAATCAGGAAGGAAGTTAGTCTCCTCGCTGAGAGGTAGGTAACGAGAAGTTACACCATGTAAAGCTGCTGAGTTCTCGTAAACCGGGTAAGATAAAGATGGGATAAATATCTCGCCACCATCACTCCAGTCAAAAAGCATCGCAGCGTGGAAGATGGCTTCCTTACTACCATTACAAGAGAGGATGTGCTTTTTAGGGTCGAGACTTACATCATGGTTTCTCTTGGCCCAATCAGCGACAGCTTGAAGTAACTCTGGTTCTCCTTTTGAAGCAGGGTAGCGAGAGTTACTCTTACTTTGCAAAGCTTTAATCGTCGCCTCTCTGACCGCCGGGTAAGTATTGTCTAGAGGATCACCGATAGTCAAATTTATCACATCTACGCCCTGGCTTCTTAGCTCTTCAGCCTTTCTAGCATAAATAAAAAGAGGGTATTCGCGTTTCTGTGTTAAATACGAGTTCAGCTTCATCTTTAATCCTTTTAAAATCTCTTGAGCAAAAATAGCTTAGAGATGGCTTTCAACAAGCCTCAGAAATAGCGTAATTATCGCATTTTTCACAAAGCACCTAAAATCTCTAAAAAATCAATCAAAACTTAATAGACAAGAAAAGAGTCGGTGCTACTATAGGGGCACCTTGAAGGCACGGTAGCCAAGTGGTAAGGCAATGGTCTGCAAAACCATGTACCACCGGTTCGAATCCGGTCCGTGCCTCCAATTCTTTTTCTTCTTCCTTTCATACTCAAATCCCCCCGTTTACATAATACTTTTGCCATGTTCTTGATTTTTAATACTTCTGATTACTTTGATGTTGTCCTGATTAATTGGTGTTCTGGTGGATGATATGGTGTTCTGGTAAGGGATGATCTGAAGCGTTGGTATAAGCTAGGAATTTATTGTTTTGGACAAAAAACCTGAAAGCGTTTGAGTACAACACGGTTTTTGTGGATGGATAAAGTATGCGGTGTGGCGTCAATTTGCCCTTATGAATTCTCTTCATTTAAGAAAAAGTTAATAGCGAATTCGCTAAATTTAAAATATAGAATATAATTCGTCGATAATGATCGAGGGTTCAAATGTTTTATAAGTATATTATTTTATTAATAGTTTTACTCACTTCAGTTTCAGCAAAAGATTTAGTTTGGAAGACGAAAGAGATTTCAATTCAAACGACTACATCCAATGAGAAAAAGTCAGGCTCTTTTGAGTATGAGAACACAGGCACGAAAACTATTAAGTTTACTAAGGTGAAAGCTTCTTGTGGTTGTGTTTTAGTTGATGCTCCAAAGGAAGTTAAGGCAGGAGGTAAGGGTAGCATTAGTTTTAACGCTCCGGTTCCAGTTGCAGGAAAGACACTCACAAAAACTATTACTGTTGTTACAGATGAATCAGAAGGGCCCAAGTACTTTTTGCGTATTAAAGTAGAGAATACAGATGAGCCTATAAAAGTTTAAAGGAAGTCTGTCACCAAACAAAATGTAAAGAAATCAACGACTGTCAGGAAAAAGTTACCAGTTAAGAAAGGTGGCCCTACAGGATATTCAGTGGGATTTTGATCTTTTTCATTTGAACGATTATGTTTCTTTCTAAAAGGCCTTATGGATTCTAGCGTACTTTATAGTCAAATTCTTGGGATCAACTCACCATGGGTTGTTGATGATGTAAA
>JAJPOQ010000001.1 GCA_021232515.1 Lentisphaeraceae bacterium | reverse complement strand
TTACATCATCAACAACCCATGGTGAGTTGATCCCAAGAATTTGACTATAAAGTACGCTAGAATCCATAAGGCCTTTTAGAAAGAAACATAATCGTTCAAATGAAAAAGATCAAAATCCCACTGAATATCCTGTAGGGCCATAAATCTAAAGCGATTGAACTAGCAGCAAAGAATAAGAACTTAAACGATCCTCAAGTCCAAGAAACTCTTCTGCGGCTTCAAAAAGAAGAAAAGCAAAAGCCACTCGACAAAAAGGCCTTCGATAAACTGGACCCTCTTTCTGTTAGTAAGCTAAGAAAACTTCTTCTCAACATCATAAATAACAAAGAAGCTGACTGGGACGTAAGAACTAAAGCCATTTCAGAATTAGTTCCACCCAAAAGCCCCTTACGTGATCCGAATAAAGGTATTGACCAAACTCTCCTAAAACTACTAGATCTCCAAAGTGACTTAACTGTTGCTGACTGGGATACTAACTTTCTACAAACCGCCGCATCTACAGCACTTGCATATCGGCAGAACCCTCAAGCATGGTCTAAGATAATAGAATTATTAAAGAATGAAACCGATGATTCTAATACTGTCGAAGAGCATACCGCTGCTCTACTCTACCTGTACTTAAAGTCTCCAAAAGAAAGGTGGAAGACTGAGTTAACGAAAGAACTCAAAAAGAAAATGACTGAAAGAAAACCGAACTTCCAGAGTCTCTCTTTACTAGCTTGGGTACTTAACTCCGAACAATCAAATCAAGAATTAAGAAGATTCTCAACTGAAAAAAATTCACCTCTTATTATCCAGACACTAGCAAAAACTCTTTCTCCTAAAGATGAATTTGACAAGGCCGAAAAATTGATAGATCTATATCAGCTAAAAACGTCTTCCGAAATCACTTCGTTACTGGTGAAGAATAAAATAATAAGGGAATTACTAGAAACTAAATCAAAGATGAATGTCGATGATTGGGCCTTACTTAAGAGTAGTTCATCTCGTTCTAGAATAGTGCTTTCTAAACTCGATGGAACTAACGAGTAAAATGCCCCCAAAGGTCATCTTTATTACCTAGAACATTGCTGTGCTTCATTGACTCAACGTGCGAGTCGAGAAATAAGACAGATGTCTTACCTCCATGCCTTCCTGAAGCTTGAACATTTAAACCTGAGTGAGTGACTGGACATGGAACCCACCAAGCACCTTTACCGGTTGTATGATCTTCTGAATCGACATGTGACATGAGCTCTGAAGGACGAGTATAACTTCCCATAGTCATACCAGGTGCATCCACTGTTTTAGTTGGAAAAACATGAAAGTGATTATCTGAATAATCACCTAGCTTATGATGGTTTGTTACTGATGGACATTCAAAAACTTCTTTACTATTTTCTAAGGTACCATTCATATAAACCGCTAACTGATCAGGGCGGTATGGTCCGGTATATGGTCCAGATGTATTCATGTGAGGCGGCAGTATATCGTTATAGTCACCGACATACATCTCAAGAGCAATTGCCTGTTGCTTCAAGTTATTTATACAAACTGCCTGTATTGATACTATTCTAGCTTTTTGCAGAGAAGGCATAAGTAAAGATGCAAGTATACCAACTATTGCCACAACCACTAGCAACTCAATTAAAGTAAATTTTTTCATAAAAGTTTAAAACCCCACCAAAGTCTTATATATAAACTACGATACTTGTCATACGAAGACAACATTTTCACAAGTATTCTTTTCTTAACGCTTAAAATGTCCCCATAGATCATCTCTATTAGCAAGTACTTGTGTCTGCTTAACACTAGACACATGCGAATCTAGATATAAAACAGATGACTTACCTAAGTGTCGTCCGGATGCCTCTACAGCTAGACCTGAATGCGTCACTGGACATGGAACCCACCAAGAGCCTCTCCCTGTCGCTGCTTCGCCTGAGTCAACATGAGAAAGTAACTCTGCCGGACGAGAGTAAAGAGTTATAAAAACCCCTTTAGTGTCTGACATCTTATTTGGAAATACATGAGCATGATTATCTGCATAGTCCCCGAGATTATGATGATTCGTTACTTTCGGACACTCAAAAACCTCTTTACTGTCTTCCAAAGTCCCATTCATATAAGTAGCCAATCGATGAGGCCGAAATGGTGGAATATAAGGAGGCGGTGGAGTTGTTAAATGGGGCGGCATGCCTCCATTATTTGCACTCAAGTACATCTCCAGAGCCATAGCTTGTTGCTTAAGATTACTCATACAAACAGCTTGAATTGAAACTTCACGAGCACGACTAATAGATGGGAGTAGTATCGAAGCGAGATTACCAATTATCGCGACTACTACTAAGAGTTCTATCAAAGTAAATTTTTTCATTTTTCTATCCTACACATACATACAATTCTAACCTATCACGACGAGTAACCGTCGTTTATGACTAAATGCCTAAAAAATATGATAAAACTTTCAATTTGAATTATTTTATATGTGATACTTAATGACAAATATAAATTTAAATCATGCTCAAATAGTATATTTTTTATTAGTAAGTAATATAACTATAAGTAAAAGATTTTATTTTATAAAAAACTGAAAAGAGCTCATCATTGAAAGTTATCCTTGCAGAAAAACCATCTGTTGCTAGAGACATTGCCAGAGTTCTTGGAGCTCGAACTAAAAAAGATGGTTATATCGAAGGCAGTGGCTACCAAGTCACTTGGGCTTTTGGTCATCTCGTCGAACTTCAGCCTCCCGACGCTTATGACCCCGCATTAAAAAACTGGACTATGGCTCCTTTACCATTCATTCCAGAAAGCTTTAAGCTCAAGCTATCAAAGATGAAGGGAGTATCGAAACAGTTTAATATCATAAAAAGCCTCTTCTCAAAATCTTCTGAAATAATCTGCGCTACAGATGCAGGTCGTGAAGGTGAACTTATCTTCCGTTATATTGCTCAACTATGCTCTGTAAAAAGAAAACCTGCGAAAAGACTGTGGATAAGCAGCTTAACAGATAGTGCTATACGACAAGGATTTTCTAGGCTTCAACCACTCCAAAACTATAATGCTCTGGCAGATGCCGCACGCTGTCGTTCTGAAGCAGACTGGATTATTGGTTTGAATGCAACTCGAGCTTATACCGTTAAGCACAGTCATGGTCGTGGCGTTCTCAGTGTTGGTCGAGTTCAAACACCAGTTTTAGCGATGATTGTCAATCGCGACCAAGAAATTCGCAACTTTAAGCCAGAAGACTATTGGGAGCTTTGGACCAAATACAGAGACGTTAAGTTCAAGCACACTCAAGACCGATTTATAAAAGCTGATGAGGCCACACAAATCCTCCAGAAAATTAGCAATCAAGAATTAGTCATTTCAGATATCATTGAAAAGAAAAGTTCACAGATGGCACCGAAACTTTTCGACTTAACAGACCTTCAAAGAACAATGAATCGAAAAGCTAGTTTTCCTGCAACTAAAACTTTAGCTATCGCCCAAAAACTATATGAAAGTAAGTACATCTCTTACCCGAGAACAGACAGTAGATACTTAAGTGACGACATCTACCCTACTTGTGGGCCGATTCTCGATAAGCTGAAGACGATAAAGCCAAATGAGATAAGTTCGTTAAATACCCAACAACTTGCCAAGCACCGCAACTACTTCAATTCATCTAAAGTCAGTGATCACCACGCCATCATCCCAACAGGTTTGGTACCCAGTTCTTTAGATAGAGATGAACAAAAAGTCTTCCATGAAATAACGACGCGATTCATTGCTATATTTTACCCTGCATGTGAAAAGGCCCACACAACAGTTACAGCCATCTGTCAAAACGAAAGTTTTAAAACCAAAGGAACTGTCATCATAAAAGAAGGTTGGCTAAGCCTTTATGGTGGTGGACAAAAAGACAAAGATGAACAGATACTACCGCAGTTTACCGTAGGTGAATCAGGGTCACACGATCCTGAAGTAAAAAAGTGCCAGACAAAACCACCTCACCATTTCAACGAATCTTCTCTTTTAAGTGCCATGGAAACTGCAGGTAAGGAGATAGATGACGATGATTTAAAAGATGCGATGAAGGAAAGAGGCTTAGGTACTGCTGCTACTCGAGCGAGTATTATCGAAACATTAGTCAAACGTGACTACATCACTAAGAACAAAAGACTTCTGTTAGCAACTCCGAAAGGCGAAGACCTCATCCGCTTATTAGGCTCACAACAAACCCTTACTTCTCCTGAACTCACCGGGGACTGGGAACACAAGCTCAAACTTATGGAGAAAGGTGAGGTAAAAGCCGATGACTTCATGGGAGAGGTTCGTGGATTTGCTCATCAGATCATCGATACACTTAATTCAAAAGAAGTGAACGATGCACTAGGTTTTGGTAACTGCCCTCTTTGTGCAAGTCCAGTCATAAAAGGTAAAGTAGGCTATGGTTGTTCAGCTTGGAAAACTGGCTGTAAATTTCGCTTCCACGCCGAACAGTTTGGCAGCAAAATAAAAGATGAAGATGTTCCCGCTCTATTAAGTGCTGGTAGACTCAACCGACCACGCAAACTCACTCAAACAGATGGCACTGAAGTAAGTGGTTATATCTCCATGAATAAACAAGGCATACTTTACATCTTAACTCGAGAAGCAAAAGTCTCTGCAGATGCCATAGCCAGTTGTCCACTTTGCAAAGGAAATGTCATGGACTCATACAAAGCCTTTAGTTGTGACAGCTGTGACTTTGCAATCTGGAAGAAAATCGCCGGTAGAACTACCTCTAAAAGCCTAGCTCAAGTCCTAATCAACAAGGGCAGAAGTCAAAAACTCAAAGGTTTTAGATCTAAAGCTGGCAAAAGATTTAGTGCTGTCCTCGTTCTAAAAGATGGTAAAGTAGAATTCAATTTTGAGTAGAAATGTAAAAATTTTCAAGGACGCTTTAGTATTATCAAAAAATAAATATAAGTACTTTGAATATAATACGGACAAATACTCAACTGTCATTATTCTTGACTAAAACTACAACAAGAAATACACTCACCACCTTTAAAACTAAAACTAGTTATTCTCACTATGTTCTACATACTCACCATAAAGTGAATGCTGAGTTGCCATATCGATTTTAATCTTAACGAGGTCACCAACATTCACGCCATCTTTCGGATCAAAAATAACTATCTTGTGATTTGGGTTACGTCCATTCCAACGCTCAGAGTTACGTTTACTTGGTCCCTCAACAAGAACTTCTTGGATTGTTCCAACAAGCTTCTCATTCTTAGCTGTCAATCTTTCAGCTAGATCTGCAAGGAGAATCTGATTCCTCTCCATTTTCAAATCTTC
>JAJPOQ010000176.1 GCA_021232515.1 Lentisphaeraceae bacterium | reverse complement strand
TCATCAACAACCCATGGTGAGTTGATCCCAAGAATTTGACTATAAAGTACGCTAGAATCCATAAGGCCTTTTAGAAAGAAACATAATCGTTCAAATGAAAAAGATCAAAATCCCACTGAATATCCTGTAGGGCCAAAAATATATATGCATAACTTTGCTCTACCTTGTTAAGGTTTTAGGCGTATAGCGGTTTATATGGGCATAAACAAAACAGGACTCACTTTATGAAACTTCTAGCAATATTTTTGATTTTGCTTACCTCTGGTTTAACTGCTGCAGAAAAACCGAATGTCATTTTCTTTTCAGTAGATGATATGAACGATTGGATAAATCCTATGGGTTATAAGGGCGCAAAAACACCAAATCTAGATCGTTTGGCTAAGATGGGAGTTACCTTTCAAAATGCTCATAGTCCAGCAACATTTTGTGCTCCATCTCGATCGGCAATTTTTACGGGTAAGTATGCAACAACAACAGGTTGCTACAAGACTCAGGTATACTTTCATGATCATCCAGAAATAGTTCCTATGCAGCAAAGCTTTAAGAATGCAGGTTATAAGACCTTTGGTGGAGGAAAACTTTTTCACCATAGAGAAGGTTATGCAGACCTTAGAGGTTGGGACGAGTTCTTTGTTCGCAATGAAGAGCAGAAAAAGAAAGGTTGGCCAAACGATTCTTGGGGAGAAGATACTCCTTTGCCAAAAAATATCCCTGTCAGCCCATATAACAAAGGCAAAAAAGCTACCCCTGGATTATTTCTTGAGTGGGCGCCTATTCCAAACGAACAAGAAGAAGAGATGGCCGATACAAAAAGGGTCAATTGGGCTTGTTCTGTCATTGAGAAGAAACATGAAAAGCCATTTTTTGTTGCTGTTGGTATCTATGCACCTCACTTTCCAAACTATGCACCTAAGAAATATTTTGACATGTATGATCGAAGTAAAATTGAGCTACCTCCTTACAAGGAAGATGATTTAGCAGATCTTCCAGAAAAAATGAAAAAGCAAAAGATTAACCGTAAGAAAGCGCATCACGATAAGTTGGTAAAAATGGGGTTAGTTGAAGATGCCATTCATGGATACTTAGCTTGTGTTTCATATGCAGATGCGATGCTTGGGAGAGTTCTTGATTCTCTTGAGAATAGTCCCAATAAAGATAACACAATAGTCGTTATTTGGAGTGATCATGGTTACCACCACGGCGAAAAAGGAGACTGGGGGAAACATACGCTTTGGGAAAGAACTTCAAATGTTCCGTTTATTTGGGCTGGTCCTGGTATTGCTAAAAATAAGTCTGTTGATACTTCCGTTAGCTTGATTGACATGTATCCAACCTTTGTGGAATCTTGTGGGTTAAAACAGGATTCAGGCCTAGAAGGTAAGTCTTTAACGAGTGTCTTAGCAAAACCGGAAACAGCTCAAGATAGAGATGTGTTTTTACCTTATCTAGAGCTAAATGCATTTGCCCTCATAAATCAGAACTGGCGTTATATACACTATGCAGATGGATCAGAAGAGCTTTACAATCTTCAGAAAGACCCCCACGAGTGGAACAACGTTGCGAGCAACCCTGAGTTTAGTAGTATCAAAGAACAGTTAAAAGCTAAAGCACCACAAAACCAAGCGAAGGCTGGTCCTGATAAATCGAAAGGGGAACTAAAATTGGTTTTAAATGGAGAGGGTTTTGAGTGGAAAATCAACACTAAGAAAAATAAGCGCAAAAAGAAAAAATAGATTTCTTGTTAAGGTTCTTCCTAGTCGCAAAGTTAATGATTAGCAAATAAACACTTCTGTACATACACTGAGTCGGTAACAGCTTTTGCCGATTTCTTTAAATCCACGGAGAACCTCCATATGAAAAGCCTTATTTCTTTGCTCACTTTTTTCATTCTTAGTCATCTTACTTATGCAGATATTTTTCAAATAAAAGGGAAAGTCAAAAATGTCCAGCAGCAAGGCCAAGCCGCTTTAGTCTCAAAAAGCTTTATGCTCGATGTCGCTCAAGCTAAGTTTAGTAAGGGTACAGATGTTGAGCTGAGTTTTAAGTATTTGGATACTTCTGAAGGTTCATTTTTCGTTACTTACTTAACTAATGATTCTTTGGATAAGTCCTATGAAACAAAGACCGCTCAGAAGGTCGCCGATGCTGTAAAGTTTAAAGGCTCAGGAAAATGGGCTAGTTATAAAGTCATTTTGAAAGATGTAAATTTTGATCAAGAGCATTCTAAATTTGATATCTCGATTGCAGGTAAACCAAAACCTATTTCTTTGGCAAATATATCTTTAAAAGTAGCTGAAACAAAAGCCGTGGTAAAAGCAGAGAAAGCGTCAAAGCCAAATGTCCTGATGATCATCGTCGATGATTTAAATTCGTATGTAGGTGCTTTTGGAGACAAGCAGGCTTTAACTCCCAATGTTGATAAGTTTGTCGCTAGTGGTGTTAAGTTTACGAGGACTTATTGCCAGTATCCTGTTTGTGGTCCTTCTAGAGCTTCTTTTTTATCAGGTCTTTATCCAGAAAGAAGCGGAGTTTTAAATAATACGGCATATCTACGTGAAGCAAATAAGACTGCAGTAAATCTTTTTGAGCATTTTAAAAATAGTGGCTACTGGACTGGGGCTGCAGGTAAGGTCTTTCACAGTAAGTTTGGTCTCTACGAAAAAGGTGTCAGTCTAGATGAGTATGAGTATTGCCGCAATGCAGATAACCCACAGCGTTTATTACTTCAAGAAAAGTTTATGGCTTCTGGAACTAAGGGTAAGTTTCAGGAATACTACAAAAAAAATCGCG
The DNA here is from genome assembly GCA_021232515.1 of Lentisphaeraceae bacterium. Taxonomy (GTDB): domain Bacteria; phylum Verrucomicrobiota; class Lentisphaeria; order Lentisphaerales; family Lentisphaeraceae; genus JAKVBD01. The sequence continues at coordinate 14,939 of JAJPOQ010000176.1, read as the reverse complement.
TCAATGATCAAGGTGAAAGAGTACTGAATTATGGAACTCCACTTAAAGATGAAGAACATGGCGATGGCCGTTCTGCGAGAAAGGTTACAAGGTGGTTAACAGACTATCAAAGCAATAAGCCTTTTATGATTGCGTGCGGTTTGGTGAAGCCTCATGTTCCATTTTATGCACCCAAGAAGTACTTCGATATGTACGATGAAAACAAACTTGAATTCGATGATGTTCCTGAAGATCATTGGGTAAATAAACCAAAAATCGCTGGAGTCAAAGGTTATCAGCGATTTGGAGCTAAAATTGGGGTAAATGATAGAGCTATAAGAGCCGAGAACTTAAAAGCTTATTTGGCTTGTATCTCATTCATGGATGCACAAGTAAAAGTTATTTTGGATGGGTTGAAAGCAAGTGGTCAAGAAGATAATACAATTGTCATATTTATGAGTGACCATGGCTTTCAACTCGGCGAGCACTTTATGTATGGCAAAGTCACATTGTTTGAAGAGTGTGCGAAAGTTCCTTTTGCGATACGTTTACCTAAGAATGTTAACAATGGTAAAGTGAGTGACTCTTTTGCGGAGCTAGTCGACATATTTCCAACTTTGATTGATCTCTGTAAGTTACCAGCAACACCACAAAAGCTTAGCGGTAAAAGTCTTGTACCGGTTTTGAAAAACCCTATGGTAAAAGTAAGGGATTTCTCTTACACGGTTGTTTCAAGAGGTCAAAAGCTTGGTCGCACAGTACGAAACGACATTTGGCGTTACACACACTGGGACAATGACAAGGATATAGAGCTCTATAATATCGTCGACGATCCAAAGCAAAATAAGAACTTAGCGAACTCTCCAGAATATAAGGATGTGGTTAGCCAAATGGATAAGTTGTTGAAGTCAGCTTTGGATAAAAAGTAGATTCTAGTTGATGATCTTATTTACAAAAAGCTTTTCGCGGTAAAACTTTAATTCTGCAACTGACTCACGGATGTCATCCATGGCTCTGTGAGTTGCAGTTTTATAGAACTTCTCAAGATTTGGATACCAACGGGTACCGACTTCCTTGATTGAGCTGACATCTACCATGCGGTAGTGAAGTTGGTCAGTTATCTTCGGCATGTACTTCAATAAGAACATGCGGTCTTGACCGATAGAGTTACCACAAAGTGGAACCTTAGTTCTACCTGTGTGCTTGCGGATAAACTTAAGAGTCAATTTTTCAGCCTCTTCTAAAGAAATAGTCGAACTTTTTACTTTTTCAGTTAAGCCAGACTCACCATGTTGCTTAACACACCATTCGTTCATGCCAGCCATTATTTCTTCTGGTTGGTGAATGATCAGTTCAGGGCCTTCAGCGATGATATTGAGCTCTCCGTCAGTGACTAAACTAGCGATCTCAAGTATGTGGTCAGTTTCTGGGTTAAGACCGGTCATTTCTAGATCGATCCAGACTAGTAAAGTTTTCTTATCCATAGACTCTTTTTTGAAGATTAAGTAATTTTCTACAGTAGGTCAAAAAAAATGATATTCTCCAAGACTTAGGAAAAAGGCAAGAGAATTATTGGTTTACTCGAACTCGAGTGGAGTCGACTAGTTTTGGAGTTCCACCATCTCTGACGATCAGTATGTCTTCCGCAGCTTCAGTTGCAGTCGCATAGCGGTCTTCTTGATCAGTCGCCATCATAGTTAAGATGATGTTTGAAAGGTCATCGGAAACATGCGGTGCAAACTCCTTTAAAATCGGTGGAGGCTGCTTTACACGAGCATTTAGAACTTCTAGGAGACCGCCATAGTTAAATGGAGGGTCGCCAGAAAGCATATGAAAAAGTGTTGTGCCTAAAGAGTAAACGTCAGACCGGTTGTCTTGGTAAGTGTCGCCATCAACCATTTCAGGGCTGACATAGTATGGTGTACCAAGGATAGAATTATCGTCAGAGTAGGCTTTTTCGTGATTTGATACTAAACCGAAATCGCAAAGCTTTATATTTCCTTCAGTCGTGATCATGATGTTCTGCGGTTTTACATCTCGGTGAATCATCAAAAAACTAGACCATACATGGTCAAGAGCATAGCAGATATGAATGGCGACGGACATGGCATCTGTGATAGGCATGGCACCATATGAGTCGAGATATTCACTAAGGTTTATACCATCGACAAACTCCATGACGATGTAAAGTATATTATCTATTTCCCCGCCAGAATAAATACGTACGATGTTGTCATGGACAAGTTGAGTTGCCATTTCGATTTCAGAAATAAACTCAGCAGTGCCGTGATCGTCAGATGTTCTTTTAGAGAAGAACAGTTTGAGGGCAACTATGTCATTTGTCGCGAGGTGTTTTGCTTTCACAACTATAGCGTTACCACCAGTACCAATTTTTTCTTGGATGAGGTAGTCACCAAAAATGATGTAGTGCACATCTGCAACAGGAATAAATATATTTAGCTTCTGGCACTTTGGACAATGCTCTAAACCACCACTACGGGTTAGTTTGCTGTCGTAAACTCGACCACAATGTTCACATGAAATTTGCACGTATTTCCCTATCAATGTTATTCCGCCCAAGTTTAATAAAAAACGCAAAGGGCTATTTTTCAAGCGTACAGGATACCATGTAGTATATTAAAGAATTTTGGCGTAGTAAATAGGATTGCACTTATAGATCCGCATTATGCCTCATAATCTTTTTTCCACCATTGAAAAAATTGATGTTTAGAGTCAAATTACACCTGCTTATTCCGGAGCAGTGTGTGAAATTTTAAAAGTGGAGTAATTGAATGCCTATTGATAAGCTGAAAAATGCAATAAGGGACGTCCCAGACTTTCCTAAAGAAGGCATCATTTTTAAAGACATAACACCAATTCTTTCAACGCCGGATTTGTTTAAAACCGCAATTGAACAGATGCTTGGTGGTGTGCGCGGCAAAAAAATAGATAAAGTTGTTGGAATTGACGCTCGGGGTTTTTTATTTGGTACAGCTATGGCTATGGAGCTGGGGTGTGGAATCGTCCCAGCAAGAAAAGCCGGAAAGCTTCCTTGGAATACAATCAGTGAATCCTATGAACTTGAGTATGGAACTGCGACTCTTGAAATGCATACAGATGCAATTCAAGAAGGCGATAATGTACTTATAGTTGACGACCTACTGGCAACTGGTGGCACTTCATTGGCCGCAGCAAAGCTTGTAGATCGTTTGGGTGGAAATGTTGTGGATATATCATTTTTCATTGAATTGGCATTTATTCCTGGTCGCGAAAAGTTGGCCGGTTATCCAGTAAGTTCGATACTAAAATACTAATAACAGGGACTATTATGAGTCAGGATATCGATGTCACAATGAATGAAAGCAGGCTTTTTGCGCCTGTTCCAGAATTTGTGAACAATGCACACATCAAATCACGTGAACAGTACGACTCCATGTACAAAGAGTCGATTGAAAACCCAGAAGCTTTTTGGGGCGATATAGCGGAAAGTTTTGTTTGGAAAAAGAAGTGGGACAGAGTTAGAAACTGGGACAATGCTCCAGTAGCTCGTTGGTTTGACGGCGCTAAACTTAACATCACAGAAAACTGCATTGACCGTCACGTAGATGAAGGTCGTGGAGATAAAGTTGCTTTTTATTGGGAAGGCGAGCCGGGTGACTCTGAAGTCATCACTTACAGCGACCTTAAAGATAGAGTTTCTAAAGCAGCAAATGTATTTAAAAAACTAGGCGTTGGTAAAGGCGATAGAGTTGCCATCTACTTACCAATGATTCCTGAGCTCGCAGTGACTGTTTTAGCATGTGCTAGAATAGGTGCAGTTCATACGGTTATCTTCGGAGGTTTTTCAGCACCTTCACTTGTTGATCGTATAAACGATTGTGAAGCAAAACTAGTTGTTACTTCTGACGGCGGTTACCGTCGTGGTAAAGTTCTAGATCTAAAAGCTATAGTCGATGAAGCTCTCGAGAAAACTCCTTGTATCGAACATTGCCTTGTTGTTAAGAGAACTAACAATGACATAACAATGAAAGTTGATCGCGACCTTTTCTGGTGTGACCAGCACGAAGGGATTTCTGCAGACTGTCCAGCAGAAGAAATGGATGCTCAAGATCCACTATTTATTCTTTATACTTCTGGTTCAACTGGAACTCCTAAGGGAATACAGCACTCAACTGGCGGTTACATGGTTGGTACGGCAACGACGACTAAGTACCTTTTCGATTTGAAAGCAGATGATGTTTACTGGTGTACGGCAGATGTCGGTTGGATCACAGGTCACTCTTACTTTGCTTATGGCCCAACATTAAACTGTGCTACACAGGTTATGTACGAAGGTGCGCCAAACTTCCCAGACTTCGATCGTTTCTGGGACGTTATCGAAAAATATAAAGTTAGTATTTTCTATACTGCTCCAACTGCTATACGTGCCTTCATGAAATGGGGCGACGAGCATGTAGATAAGCATGACATCTCTTCTCTTAGACTTCTTGGAACAGTTGGCGAGCCTATCAATCCAGAAGCATGGATGTGGTACCACTCAAAAATCGGTGCAGAAAAGTGTCCAATTGTCGATACTTGGTGGCAAACTGAGACAGGTGCAGTGATGATCGCACCTATACCAGGAGTAACTGCGACTCGCCCAAGTTGTGCGACTATGCCTTTCTTTGGTGTGGATGCAGCTATCGTTGACGAAAAAGGCAATGAAGTTCCAGATGGAAAAGGTGGCTTACTCGTAATCAAGCAACCATGGCCTTCAATGTTGACAAATGTTTATGGCGACACTGAGCGTTATAAAGAAGTTTATTGGAGTCGTTTTGAGAAGCAAGGTTACTATCTTGCAGGTGATGGCGCTGTTAAAGATGAAAATGGTTATATCACTATTCTTGGTCGTATTGACGATGTTATAAATGTTTCAGGTCATCGTTTATCGACTATGGAACTAGAAAGCGTCCTAGGTGCACATGAGTTTGTTGCAGAATCAGCTGTTGTTGGTTATGAACACGAGATAAAAGGTGAAGGCATCGCAGCTTTCGTTACTGTTGCTAACGATGTTGATCAATCTCAAGAAAATAGAGACTTACTTAAGAAGTACGTTGCAAAGGAAATTGGTCCTTTTGCTCGTCCGGACCAAGTTCACTTTACAGATGCTTTACCAAAGACTAGATCTGGTAAGATCATGCGTCGCTTGTTGAAAGATATAGCGGCAGGTAAGGAATTGAAGCAAGATTTGACGACAATTGAAGACGTAGCTGCACTACATAGACTTGTTGAAAAAGTTAAAACTGAACAAAATAAATAAGTTTTAGTTCTTAAAAATCTAAGCCTCTTGAAGACCTTCTGTTTTTAAGAGGCTTTTTTGTGCTTGTGTATTGTGAAACCTTAGGAAAATGACAGGGCCGCAGGTATCAAGGGGGGAGAGGGAGGGGAGGGGAAGAATCTGCGGCCCTGAAGTGTATAAATTCTTATTAATAAAAGTCTTGGAGTTACCCCATTTTGTAATACATCCTGATCTAGGATAGCATCGGTCATTTCATTTTCCAATGCTTTTTCAAGAATCATTTTTTAGTAAGAGAATTTTAAATGCATATGACTTTAAAAGATTTCGAATGTCTTTATATTTAGGAAAACTTTTTAAAAGGGAGCGACGGAATATGGCACATCCAGTATTTGGAAATGCAACAGAAGCAAGATCTAACGATAGATCTTCATTTATTACGAAGACATATGCCCATCTGCTAGTAGCAGTATTGGCCTTTGTCGGTATCGAATCAGTTTTATTGAATAGTGTAGAAGGCCGTGAGTTTGGTGCTTCAATTGCCGGAAATTGGTGGTTAGTTTTTGGTGGGTATATGGTCGTTTCTTGGATGGCTACTCGTTTTGCTCATTCTTGTGAAAGCAAGTTTATGCAGTACTTGGGCCTTAGCCTCTATGTAGTAGCGATATCAGTTATCACTCTACCAATGTTGATGATGGCTCAACAACTTGCTTACAATCAAGGGTTAGATCCTTCACAGCTTATTTTTAGAGCAGGCATGATCTCACTAAGTGGTTTCTTTGCTTTAACAGCGATAGCTTTTGTAACTCGTAAAAACTTCTCTTTTCTTAGAGGCTTCCTAATGTGGGGCGGTGTTATAGCTCTAGTTCTTATCGGTTGTAGTTTCTTTTTTGGTCTTAACCTCGGCATCTGGTTCTCTGTAGCTATGGTTGGTATAGCTGGAGCGGCAATTTTGTACGATACATCAAATGTAATTCATGAATATTCTGACGGTCAGCATGTTGGTGCAGCTTTACAGTTGTTTGCATCACTAGCAATGCTTTTCTGGTATGTACTAAGAATTGTCATGGCACTTTCTAGTAGCGACTAGTCCTACTTAAAGTAAGATTTTTAAAGCCTCACTTTTTGAAGTGGGGCTTTTTTGTATCTAGTTTCTCTCAAGCTTCAGTTATTTGTGTGTAGTTGAATTAAGATATCTTTCCCATTGTCTCAGATAAATATGTGCCTGAAAATTCAGAAAATATATCAAATGAAACGATTCATGAAACACAAGATTTTTCTTTTTCAGAAGAGAGGAAAGTTGGTAAGTATATTCTTGAAGAGCTACTTGGCCGTGGGGGTATGGGCGAAGTTTGGAGAAGTCACCACCCTAGCTTATAGATTCCCGTTGCTATAAAAATACTAAGCCCTAAGTTTGTTTCAAAGTCGTTTTGTTCAAGAAGGAACCTTAGCCGCAACGATCAACCAGCAAAACATAGTTCGAGTTTTTGACGCTGGAAATGATGAAGGTAAATTTTATCTAGTCATGGAGTTGGTTGAAGGAGACGATTATGAAAAAGTTTTTAAGAAAAACGAAAAGCCTCTTTCTGTAGATGCCGTTTTAGAAATGCTTTTGGCTGTCTGTGATGCTCTCAGTACAGCTCATAAAAGTGGTATTGTTCATCGGGATATAAAACCTGAAAATATCATGAAAACTGTTGCTGGTGATATAAAGCTGGCAGACTTGGGAATCGCCAAGTTTGAAAACTCACAAGACCAAAACACCATAGAGGGTAGTACTTTAGGAACGCCTTATTATATCTCGCCAGAGCAAGCTGTAGATGCAAGTAAAGTTGACTCCCGAACAGACATTTATTCATTGGGAGCGACAGCTTATTATTTACTGACAGGAACACACCCGTTTACTGCAGAAACAGCGATAAATATGATTTTGAAACATATACATGAACTGCTGGAAAATCCTGTTTCGAGGAATTCTGCTATTCCTACAGAGCTATCTGCGATTATCTGTAAAATGATGGCCAAAGAAAAGAATGATCGCTACCAGAGTGTCTGAGCTGAAGGATGCTTTGAATAGTTTTAAGTATGCAAAGTCCTCTTCAGACTCAAAGTTAAACAAAGCTCAGAATAAGCTTTTTGTACTAGCTGGAGTTTTGGTTTTAATAGTGACATTATTAATCTTAGTGAGTAAGTACAAAGAGGTACGAAACGTTTCAACGATAAACCCAGTTAGCTCAATTAAAGAATTTTCTTGGTTCAAATGAAGAGTTTATAAAAGGTCGCGGTGAGAAGTTCGAGTTTACGGCTTATTATGCAGATGGGCGTCTAACCTATTTCATAAATGACAAAATTATCCTTCAGAAACCATTCAAATTCTCAACTATTGAGAAGATTTCCTTAGAGTCGAATAAGACCAAAGTGCATGTTTCATTGTTTGAGTTAAAAGGAAACTTAGCCAAGTAGGTATGAAGTTTGACTACTTCGTTGGAGTTGTTTGACTTGTCTTTTTGACAGTTTCGATTATGACTTCCGCAGCTCTTTTTATCGTACCTTTTTTACCACCAAGTTTTTCCACGACTTCTGCCATATTTGCCACAACAGTATGGTGACTTCTTCCTTCTGGAAGGATCTTCTCAAGAGCCGGAGCGAGTTTATCTGCTCTGACATCTCCTTGTAGAAATTCTTCGTAGACAATTTTTCCAGCTATGACATTTGGCATAGTGAAGAAAGGGATCTTAACTAAGTTTTTAGCGATGATGTATGAAATAGGATTAAGCCTATAGATAGAAACTAAAGGTAAACCCAAAATAGCAGCCTGGACGGTTACAGTTCCACTTGCGGCTATACCTGCAACTGCCTTGCGCATCCATTCTGTAGTGTTGCCACACTCAAGACTGAAGTTGCCAGGGTTGTCAGAGATCTTCGGTAAAAGAGACTTTATATGATCGTAGATTTTCTTTCTAGGTGTCGGTATGACGAACCTTAAAGAAGGTTTTGTTAGGCGAATTTTGTCCGCTGCTTCGATCATTGGCTTAAGTAGTCGATTTATTTCGCTGAGACGACTTCCAGGAAGGAGAAGAACTGTGTTTTCTTCACGTTCTTCTTCAGGAGTTTCATTTAGTATTTCAGCTAATGGGTGGCCGACAAACTCAACATCGAGATCAGTTGCCTTGTATGTATCTGTCTCAAACGGAAATATCACCATCATTTTGGTGACAATCTTGGCGATCTTAGGAATACGTTTTTTATTCCAAGCCCAAACTTGAGGACTGACATAGTAGACAACTGGAATGTTGAGTTCATGAAGTTTTTCAGCATAGCGCAGGTTAAAGCCAGGATAGTCGATAAGGACGACAGCATCAGGTCTTTGTTTATCTGCTTCAGACACAAGCTGGTTGAAGATTCTTTTGAATGTTGGATACTGCTTTATGACTTCGACTATACCAACAACACCAAGTTCGGTGGAGTCTACCATAAGGTCGAGGCCTTCTTTTAGCATTTCCTGACCGCCCATACCGCTGATTTCAACTTCAGGGTTAAGCTTTTTCAGTTCTCTACTAATGCGAGCTCCGTAGAGATCTCCAGAAGACTCACCAGCGATAATCCAGACTTTCATTTATTTCCTTCAAAATTTGCTCTAACTTAGTCCTTTTTTGAAAGTCGACCACTTTGAAAGTGAACTAAATGGGCAACAAAAAAGGCGCCTCAACCAAGAGGCGCCTTTTTGTTTATGAGGAATTATTATTTGACTGAGATATTTATGACTTTTTCTTCTTTAGCTACTTTAGGTAGTGTCAGACTCAAAATGCCATTTTTATTTTCAGCACTGATGTTTTGGACATCGATGTTCTCAGGAATGGTGACTTTTCGTTCAAACTTCGAAGAGTTTATTTCTCTTCTTATCCAAACTGTTTTGTCTTGTGCGTTTTCCTCTTTTTTAGACTCAGCACTCTTTTCTGCGCTTACAGTTAAGATTCGTTCATCTAAACGAACATTTATTTCACCTTTCTCATAGCCTGGAAGCTCAAACTCTAAAACCAATTGCTTGTCATCTGCCTTGGCATTCATCGCAGGGATAACACTTTTGGCGGATGGAGTCTTGTGACCACGCTCATTAAAGAATAGATCGACGATGTCTTCGAATGGTCTCATAGCTGTTAAAGTACTCATAATGTATCTCCTTTGAATTATTTTTTTTGTTCTGGTTTACATTTAGCAGGAGTTATTCGGTTCTTGGATTTATTTGATTTAAATATCTGATTTTGAGTTAGTTGTGATAAATAATTTTCTTTGGTGAGCTCATTTTCGAAGTGTGGATTCTTTTGGGGGATATGACAAAATTTCACACCTGAGAAAATTTGACTCAAGCAGTTTCTTCGCAAGGTTGCAGTTCTACCGCGTTAGTTTATATTTGGGCAGAATAATCAAGGTGGATGAATGTCGACAAAGATACGAGAAGTTAAAATTGGTACGGTCAAGATTGGTGGAGAGAATCCAATCATGGTTCAATCTATGGCTGCAACTAGGACACAAGATCGCGAAGCAACTCTTAAACAAATTCAGAGTATTTGGGACGCAGGAGCAGGTTTAGTACGTGTTGCTATCGATAACAAAGATGATGTTGAAGCTCTTAAGTGGTTAAGAGAACGAACAGATGCAAACCTTGTTGTTGACCTCCAAGAAAACTATCTTCTCGCTGAAAAAGTCGCACCATTTGTTCAAAAGTTTCGCTACAATCCAGGGCATTTACATCACTTACAAAAGAAGAAGACGATTGAAGAAAAAGTCGCTTGGTTAGTTGATATTGCTAAAAAACACGATTGCGCAGTTCGTATCGGTGTCAATTGTGGAAGTGTAGCACCAGCTTTTCTTGAGAAGTATCCTGATAAAGATGAAGCCATTATTCAAAGTGCGGTTTACCATGTCGAGCTTATGGATAAGTTTGGTTTTGAGAATTTTTGTGTTTCGATTAAGGATTCTGATCCAGAAGAGGTCATCCGTTTAAATGAAAGATTTTTTAAATTACGTCCAGACATACCGCTTCACTTGGGTGTTACGGAAGCCGGCATGCCTCCAGCAGGCGTGGTGAAGACTCGTCAGGCTTTTGAAGAGTTAGTCCCTAAAGGCATAGGTTCAACTGTAAGAGTTAGTTTGACTTTGCCGTTCGATAAGAAGTCAGACGAAATACGCGTTGGTGAGCAAATCCTTGGTGATATTGCGGCCGGTAAGTTTTGGAATGAGAAGTTTCATACAGATGGTTATAACATCATTTCTTGTCCAAGTTGTTCTCGTGTTGAAAATGAGAAGTTTATTGAATTAGCAGAAAGAGTTAAAGAGCTTACTGAAAATCTCGGTGAGAAGAAGATGACGATTGCTGTTATGGGTTGTCGAGTCAATGGTCCAGGTGAAACAGACGACGCCGACCTAGGTTTGTGGTGTGGTCCTAAAACTGTGAATTTTAAACGCGGTGAAGAAACAATTGGACTTTATACATATGATCAGATCATACCTGTTTTAGAAGAAGAGATTCTTAAGTTTAAATGATAGAAGAGTATATAGCGCCGGATTGGTCTGGTTTCCTTTCAAAAAATAAGCTTTCAACTTTTGAGGATATCTGGTCTCGAAAAGACGAGTGGTTTGAAGAACCAAACTATGGCCGTTCGAAAAATGGCTGGAGTGGAGTCTGTAAAATCGATATCGATGGTCGCTCTATCTTTGTTAAAAAACAAAGCAACTTTTACTCATACTCTTTAAAAAAACCACTCGGTATAACAGTCGCTAAAAAAGAGTTTGAAGCCATTCAGCTCTTCAATAAAAAAGGCGTAGCGTGTTTAACTCCAGTTTATTTTGGTTGTCGCAAGGAAAATGGTGAATTACAGGCGATTGTCGCGACTGAAGCTTTAGATGGATTCTCTGCTTTTAGTGATGTTGCGGAGTTTCTTGAAAAGGAGAGTCTTTACTTTGATATAAAGCGCCACTTACTAAGGAGTATTGGTGCTTTCCTTAGAGATTCCCATTCTAAAGATTTAATGCACATGAGTTTATATCCTAAGCATATATTTGTGAGTGATGCATATTTTCAAAATAATATACCTTCTAAACAGCCATATTGTCGCTTTATCGATATGGAAAAAGCCAAGAAAGCCAAGTGGCAAAGTAAAAAGCAATTAAGAGACCTAGAAACTCTAAATCGACGCTCGAAATACTGGAGCAAGTCACAACGCTTAACAGTTCTTCTTAGTTATCTTGATAAGTCTAAAGTTGATACTGAAGTTCGTACATTTCTTTCGAAACTCTTGAAGACGTCTAAAAAGTAGAAAACTGTCGCTATTTTCCCGAATTCCTAAATTGCAAGAAAAGCCTATTCTGATATACTAGGGGGCATAAGATGGGATTTACACAGAGACACACTTTTAAAGGCAATATTTTTTAATGAAAATTCTTGGGATTTCCGGCGCATTGGGACACGACCCTTCTGCAGCTTTGTTGATTGATGGCGAGCTCGTGGCTGCGGCTGAAGAAGAACGTTTCATTCGCGATAAACACGCTAAAGGAAAACTGCCTGTAGAAGCTACCAAGTTTTGTTTAGAGTATGCCGGTGTAAAACCAGAAGAGATAGACATAGTCGCTTTTCCGTATGCTCCCATTCCACTTTCATCTCCCGCTCGTTGGCACTTTGCTAAGCGCTACTGGTACGCACCAGATAGAGCTTTGACAGCCATCTTTAATGGAAATCGCCGCTACAATAGAAATAAGAAAAACGTTGATCGCTTTATTCACGATTTAAATATCGGTGGTGGTAAAGCCGAGTTTGTTCCCGTTGAGCACCATTTAGCACATGCTTCGAGTGCTTATCACTTCAGTGGCTTTGAAGAAAAGACAGCCATCTTAGGTATTGACGGTAAAGGTGAATATGCTACGACTTTCTTTGGATATGGCGAAAATGGTAAGATCCACAAGATTAAAGAATTTTATGATCCTGACTCCCTAGGTGGAGTTTATGGTGCTATCACGGAGTTTCTCGGCTTTGAAATGCTTGATGGCGAGTTCAAAGTTATGGGTATGGCTCCGTATGGCAATCCTAGAAAATACGATTTCTCTAGACTTATTGAGTACGATGGCAAAGACTTCAAAGTTAACAATAAGTTAGTAAATGTTATAGGCTCACGTCGTTATAAAGAGAACGGTAAAGGTTACTACTTCAGTAAAGAATTGATTGATTGGCTTGGCCCTAAGCGTTCAGGCGATGAGAAAGATGAGCCTTACGTTGATTATGCTGCGGCGATTCAGCAATTGACTGAAGATGTTGCTTTAAGCTTAATTAAGCACTACTTAGGCGACATCATCAAAGAAACTGGCCGTTTGGCTTATGCTGGTGGAGTTGCTTTAAATGTAAAGCTTAATCAGCGCATTATTGCTATGGACGGTGTTAAAGAACTATTTGTTCAGCCTGCTGCTGGTGACAATGGTACTTCAGCTGGAGCTGCTTCATTTGTTGCTGCTGAACGCGGCGATAAAGTTCAAAAGCTAAAGCATGTTTATCTAGGTCCTAAGTTTACTAAGGAAGAGTGTATCGCTGCTTGTGAAAAACATGAAGCGAATCCGAAGTTTGAGATAGTTAAAGATCAAGCTGTTACTGCTGCCGAACTACTTGCAGAAGGTCATCCAGTAGCTTGGTTTCAAGGTCGTATGGAGTTTGGTCCACGAGCTCTTGGTTGCCGATCAATTCTTGGTAACCCAAGTAAAAGAGGATGTGCCGATAGAATCAATGAACAGATAAAGTTCAGAGAACGTTGGCGTCCATTTTGTCCAAGTATGAATGACTATGTGGCCGAATCAATTCTACAAAGTAAGCACCCATCTCCTTACATGACTTTCACTTTTAATGTGAATGATGAGTGGAAAGCGAGAATCCCAGAAGTAGTTCATGAAGATGGAACTGCTCGTGCTCAGGTTGTCACAGAAGATACGAACCCAGTTTACTACAAACTTATTCAGGAAATGGAGAAACATACGGGGAATGCCGTGGTTTTAAACACTTCTTTAAATAGACGTGGTGAACCGATGATTTGCTCTCCGACAGATGCCCTAAACATGTTTTATGGCTGTGACCTTCAGTATCTTCTTTTGGAAAATGTCTTAGTCAAAAAAGTCGACGCTGAATAAAATTAACTAATCTAAATATTAGTTGTAATCTTCCAGTCAATATTTTTGTAACTTACTCTTGCAGAGCATATCTTAGTTGATATATATGTAAAAAGGGACAAGCCTATGAATGAAAAGGTGCTAATCGTTGATGATAATGAAACCATCAGCGAAGTTTTAAAAGATACTCTCGAAGCCGAAGGTTTTAGCGTTGTCCTTTGTGCAACAGGAACAGAAGCTTTAGAGGAAATTGAAAATGGCATTTACTCCAGTGCTGTTATCGACATAAATTTGCCAGATATGAACGGGCGAGATATACTGAAAAGTTTAAAAAAACGAAATCACTTCAGTCAGGCCTATATATTAACCGGTGCCCCCTCTATGATCGAACTTTCAGAGTTCATTGATTTAGGCGCAGTAGATTTCTTTACCAAAGGTGAACTTGACCTGAAGTACATAGTTGAGAGCCTAAAGTTTGGCGCCAAAAGACAAAATAAGTGGCGTCAGGTCTTCCGAGAGTTTACTGCTTAGTTAGACTTCTCTTCGAGCGATACATTCCAATAGAAAGTATCTATAAATGTTTTCCATGAACTCGGGAGTTGTTGTCCCATCTGACACTGCATAGCAGACCACTTTGGCCTAACTGGTTTATTGAGCAGTTTCATGCCTGCTTCTTCAGGCGTTCTTGCAGCTTTCTTGGTGTTACAAGGTAAACACGAAAGCGCAACATTTTCCCAGGTTGTTTTTCCATCACGTGATCTAGGGATGACATGATCGATATTTAATTGTTTTACAGGGAATTTTTTGTAGCAATACTGACAAGTGTGATTATCCCGAATGAAGATATTTCTTCTTGAGAGTTTCGCTTCCTGAACGATGCGACCAGAGTATTCGTTGAGAATAATGATCTCAGGGGCCATGAATTTAAAGGTCTTACAATTAATAAGTTTATGTCTATCAACTTTGGCGATGATGGATAAGTCTGACCAAGTCTCAACCCATTCTTCAAAGTCGTAAGTTACAAAATCTTTGCCGAGGGCTTTTGCGGACCCACAGTAGATTTTGCCTATGGCTTCCTTCACATTTACTGTGTTAACAGGTTGCCATGCTTTGTTCAATACTAAGCTTCTTGTATGAAGTACATCAACTGACATGTGTCCTCCTAAGGTGAGTTACTACCTATCATAATTATAGAAGGATTTATAACAAATTTCAATTCATTAAACTATTGTTAATAAATGAGTTCTGGAATTGTGATTTTTTGTAAAATATTAACTCAGGCTTAATAGTGTGGTGGTTTTTTATCGTTCATTTCTTCTAAAGAATTTTGGATAGAGCTCTTTAAACTAGCTAATTCTTTTTCGAAATTATCGATTTTTTTTTGTTGTTCGATGATGACTCCATTGAGGTCTTCAAGCATTTGGTCTTGATAACTTATGATCGATTCTAGTTCGATTACTCTTGCTTCTAAGTCACTACTCATTGGTACCTTTAAGCTTCTTTTGATTTGTTTAATTTTTTGATGAATATACTTTTGCAG
>JAJPOQ010000084.1 GCA_021232515.1 Lentisphaeraceae bacterium | reverse complement strand
CGGTATTGACGATGTACTAATCAAAATTCATAGAACGGCTATTTGTGGTACAGATGTTCATATTTATAAATGGGATGAGTGGGCTTCAAAGACCATTCCTATACCGATGCACGTCGGACACGAGTTTTGTGGCGAGATAGTTGAGCTTGGTAGCAATGTTCACGATTATAGTCTTGGTGAAATAGTCACTGGAGAAGGTCATGTGACTCATGGTTCGAGTCGGTGCATTCGTACCGGTAGAGCACATCTGGCGAAAGATACTTTGGGAATAGGGGTGAATCGTCCGGGAGCTTTTGCCGAATACCTTTCGTTGCCGGCAGCAAATGTTTGGCGCAGTATAGATACGCCCAAAGATATTCTCAGTATTTTTGACCCGTTTGGGAATGCAACTCATGCAGCTCTTTCTTGGAGCCTTGTTGGTGAAGATGTTTTGATTACAGGTGCTGGACCAATTGGCATAATGGCGGCAGCAATATGTAAGCACGCAGGCGCTCGTTCTGTCGTGATAACAGATGTAAATGATTATCGGCTGGATTTAGCTTTAAAAATGGGGGCGACCCGAGCTGTTAACGTTACTGTTGAAAACTTGGATGATGTTAAGAAAGAATTGAATATACGAGAGGGCTTTGATGTTGCTCTCGAGATGTCTGGTGTTCCTTCAGCATTTGAAACAATCTTGGATCATATCATCCATGGAGGTAAGATCTCTATGCTCGGCATCATGCCGGATCAAGCCGGTATAAGTTGGTCCAAAGTCATTTTTAAAGGTTTGGTGATCAAGGGTATTTATGGACGAGAGATGTATGAGACTTGGTATAAGATGGATGCCATGGTACATGCTGGTTTGGACTTATCTCCAATCATCACTCACCATTTTCACTACACAGACTTTCAAAAAGGTTTTGATCTTATGCTCGAGGGGAAGGCAGGGAAAGTTATTCTAAATTGGGAGGACTCAAAATGAATCAAAATTT
This sequence comes from Lentisphaeraceae bacterium, assembly GCA_021232515.1. Taxonomy (GTDB): domain Bacteria; phylum Verrucomicrobiota; class Lentisphaeria; order Lentisphaerales; family Lentisphaeraceae; genus JAKVBD01. The sequence continues at coordinate 8,742 of JAJPOQ010000084.1, read as the reverse complement.
TTTAGATCGCCTTCAAACAGAGTTAAATCTTATTGAAACAAATGGTTTGTTCAAAGGTGAGAGAATTATCACCAGCCCTCAAAGCTCGAAAGTCACTATTGAAGATGGTTCAGAAGTTTTGAATATGTGTGCGAATAATTACTTGGGCTTGGCAAATTCACCTGAACTAATTGAGGCGGCAAAGTCTGCTTTAGATACTCATGGTTTTGGTATGGCTTCCGTCAGATTTATTTGTGGGACTCAGGATTTACATAAAGAGTTGGAATCTAAACTGGCGACATTTTTAGGAATGGAGGATGCCATACTCTATTCATCTTGTTTTGATGCAAATGGCGGTCTTTTTGAAACAATTTTAACAGCTGAAGATGCAGTTATTTCTGATGAACTTAATCATGCTTCAATAATCGATGGAATTCGTTTATGTAAAGCAAGTAGATACCGGTACAAAAACAATGATATGGAATCTCTAGAACTCGAGCTTAAAAAGGCTACAAAAGCCGGAGCGAGATTTAAGTTGATAGCTACAGACGGTGTATTCTCAATGGATGGTTATATAGCGAACCTTGAAGGTATCTGTGATCTTGCTGAAAAGTATGATGCATTAGTGATGGTGGATGATTCTCATGCTGTTGGTTTTATCGGTGAACAAGGTCGAGGAACTCATGAACTTTGTGATGTAATGGATCGAGTTGACATAATCACAGGGACTTTTGGTAAGGCTTTAGGTGGCGCAAGTGGCGGTTACACTGCAGGTCGTAAAGAGATCATTGATATACTTAGACAGAGATCTCGACCCAATTTATTTTCGAATTCTATAGCTCCATCTATAGCAGCTGCAGCCTTGAAATCTATTGAGATGTTAGATGGAGGCTCAAATCAGTTAAAGGTTCTTAGAGAAAATACATCGTTCTTCCGTTCGGAGATGATTCAAGCAGGCTTTGAGATATTGGCTGGAGACCACCCTATAACACCAGTTATGCTTTTCGATGCAAGTGTGGCAGCAGACATGGCGGAAAAACTTTTAGCTAAAGGTATTTATGTAACGGCTTTTTCTTATCCGGTAGTTCCTCAAGGTAAGGCAAGAATACGAGTTCAGGTCTCTGCAGCTCACACAAAGAGCGACTTAAAGAAAGCTATTGCCGCATTTAAGGAAGTTAAGAAAGAAATGGGTGTGTAGTTATTTCTGGAAGGGGTAGATGTTGCCTAAGTGGAGTATCTGACTTAACTCATCGAGAGCATTGTGTATTTCACCTATAAGTAGAGGGTCACCGAGGTCTATTGGGTTGAGTTCTTCTCGGTAGTGTCTGTTTATCCAAGCTTTGAGTTTTATGTAGAGAGAGTCAGTGATAAGGACTCCTTGATGTATCTGATCCAACTCTTCCTTGCTTAGAGTGACGCGAAGTCTTAAGCATGCTGGCCCGCCACCATTACTCATGCTTTGTTTTAAATCTAGATATTTGACACTTGAGACAGGGTATGAATTATCTGAGATAAGGTCTAAAATGATCTTTGAAGCTTCTGGTGAGTTCTCACATTCTGTCGGGGCAATGATCTTCATTTGTCCAGAACCTAGTGTGACGATCTGAGTATTAAAAATATAAGTTTTAATAGCTTCTTTTACTGACAAGTCAGAATTTGAAATAGACTTAATTAGCAGTTCTTGATTCGTGACGCGATAGTAGTTTTCTTGGAGCTCTTTTAGAAAGTCTTTCTGTTTAGTGAAAGCTTCTTGGTGAGTAAATAAGAAATTTTCATTACTGGTTGAAATAACATCATTGTGAAAGACTCCAAAGTCGATAGCGCTTGGATTTTGTTGAGCTAATTGATAACACTCAGTTTTGATGTTATGTGAAAAAATAACCTGCTCAGATGCTGTTAAATTTTGTCTGGCTATAAATTTCTTTGTCGAGCTAGTTTTTGCTTGCCTACCATAAACAAATAAGCCAATGCCTGAGTCGAGGCTCTTGCTAGATAAACGCATATGGTTGGCAGCTCCTTCATCGGAAAAACTGTCAGACTTTGGAAGTGGGTTATGAACCTTAAAGTGTTTTGAGTTCTTAAATATCTTTTTGAGTAAGGTTTGGCTAAAGTCTGCTTCGATTGATCGGTGGAAATTACTGATTAAGTTTGCAGGAGTTAAATGAACTTTGTTGTCCTTAGTGTCACATGAAGGTGTGATAGTTGCACAATTTGCCGTCCACATGGAAGACGCACTGTAGACGGCAGCCAGAAGGTGCGGCTTTAGTTTATATGCTTTGGCTAATATTTGATTATCATTTCCACTAAAGCCAAGCTTTCGTAAAATTTTTAAATCAGGTCTTTGTTGAGGAGGGAGAAGTCCTTGAGTTAAGCCTTGATCGTGGAGAAACTTCATCTTTTCTAGCCCTTGTAGGGCCGCTTGTCGTGGATACGAAGTGCAGTTACTGTTTTTTGAAGAAGCTAAATTACCTGCAGCTAATCCTGCATAATTGTGGTTTGGGCCAACAAGTCCATCAAAATTTACTTCGCGGTAAGACATAGCACCTCAGATTTAGTTATCCTTAGTTTATTTTATCAATGTATTGAGGCTCTTACTAGGTTACTTCCTAGAGAAGTAGTCGCTTAAAAATTCATCAAAAGATATGGAGTCTGAGTTTTCTATCTCTTTTTGCCTTGAGATGGACTCTACAGCTTCATCTTGAAAGTGTTTTAATTGTGCTTTAGGAACTTTGTGGTTTAAGAATGTATTGTTGTGCTGAGCCGAAATGTTTCTGGCAAATGGATAGTAAGAACAAGTGCCTTTCTTCATTTCCTCGAGAATTTTTCCAGAGGGCGTTTTACTAGGGTCCTCAAGAGCTTTTTGAGCATTTATAATTGATTCAGAATAAGCAGTTGTTGTAAAATTTTTATCTAGTAATTTAGCTGTAAGAGCGAGGTTGTCTAAACAAGATTTTGCTAATTCTTTAAATGATTCCTTGGAGTCAAAATACTCTATTTCTAACTTTGGATCACGGCCTTCAAGAATTGCTTTTTCTTGATTGGCTTTGATTTTCTTGTCTTCTTCTTTGTCGATGCTTGGACTAGGAGATAATAAACAAGAAAGCATAAAGGTGTCTAAGAGATGTATTTGTTCGGAGGAGATGCCAGTTTTCTCAAATGGATTTATATCCAGCATGCGAATCTCTAGGTACTCAACTCCACGGTCACGAAGAGCGGAAGTTGGTTTCTCGCCAGACTTAGTTGTTCTCTTTGGTCGAATGATATTATAAAATTCATTTTCGATCTGAAGGATGTTGTCGTTTAACTGTCTGTATTTGCCATCGACTTTGATGCCGATTTTTTGGAACTCTTCAGATGGAGTGTCGATCGCTTTGGAAAGTGAATTTGTGTATTCTTCAATTGAGTTAAAAGAAACCTTGAGCTGTTGTTGCTCATTGTTTGTGTAACCTAAGTCACTCATTCTTAATGATGTTGCATGAGGCATATAGGCGGTGCAGTCATCAAAAGATTGGAGGGTGTGTTTTTGGCCACTTAAAAAAGATTTACAAAGGGCTGGAGAGGAGCCAGTAAAGTAAAAAAGTAGCCAGACATGCCTTTTGAAGTTTCGAATAAGGTCAAAGTATCTAACTGACTTAAAGTCCTTTAGTGATAAAGAAGAATTTTCTCTTTTGTGTAAAAACTTCCAGAACTCTTCAGGGTATGAAAAGTTAAAGTGCATACCAGCGATAGTTTGCATACGTCGAGTATACCGCCAAGCAAGTCCATGACGGTAGATGTGTTTCATCTTACCAATATTTGAGCTGCCATAGTTAGCAATCGGTATATCTTCTTCGGCGGTCAATATACAAGGCATAGAGTGACACCAAAAGCTTTCGCCTTTAGGAAGGTTTTTACGAGCAAAGGAGTGAATGTTTGTTAAAAAGCTTTGTAACTCTTCAGTCTCTTTGAAAACCGGCGTGATGAACTCAATGAGAGCTTCACTATAATCTGTTGTGATGTATTTATTGGTAAGTGCAGAACCTAGCGACTTTGGATGCTCAGTCTGGGCAAGTTGACCATCTCTTGTCTGTCGTAGACCTTCTTTCTCCATACCCCTAAGTATGTGAGGAAGATTTTTATATATGCCATCATTTTCTAAAGAAGGTAATATATTTTTTAGTTCGTCGAAGTTATACACAAGGTAGCCTAAAGCTGCCTTTTTCTTGGTAGGGCTTTAGCGGTATGATTGACTTGGCGACATATTTCATTCCAATAATTGAGCACTTCACTGTCTTTATTTGCTATCATCAGCATAAGAGCTGCTCTAGACCACATGCCATTTCTTTCTTGTCGCCAATATTTTGCTCTTGGGTCATTATCAATTGCTGGATCAAGTTCATTGCGACGAGGAAGTGGATGCATGATCGCAGTATGCTCTTTTAAATTTTTTAGATCAGCTTCAGTTAGGCTGAAGTCAGGAAGGGAACGTTCACTCTTAAAGCCTTCAGTATCGTGTTCGTCTTGAACTCGAGTCATATAAATTGCGTCAGCTTCAGGAAGATGTTCCTTAAATTTATCAGACTCTATAACCTCAACACTAGACATTTTGAGCAGATCTATGACGTCATTTCTCATTTTGAACTTTTCAGGAGAAGAAAGTATCAGCTTTATGCCATCGAAGTGTGTAAGCATTTGGGCTAGGCTCCTAACTGTTCTTCCACGAAGTAAATCACCAGCAAGAATTATAGTTTTGTCTTTTAAGCCACCGAAGTTTTCAAACGACCTACGTAGCGTGTAAATATCCAGAAGCGCTTGAGTCGGATGCTGATCTTTTCCAGAACCCGCGTTAAGTACCGGCACAGTTCTGTCCGAATTTTCTAAAACCCAAGCGGCTCTTTCCGCTATTCCTTCTTCTGGATGCCGCATGATTATGAAGTCAAAATAGCTTGAGAATGTTCTTAGAGTGTCTTCGTTGGATTCGCCTTTAACTTCAGAGCTTATGGAGCTATCTCGAACATCACTTGTTTGTATGCCGAGGATTTGACATGCAGTTCTAAAACTTAGGTATGTTCTAGTTGAAGGTTGCATGAAGTAAAGCATGGCTTTTTTATGCGGTAAAGTTGACTGGAGGTAAAGGTTGCCTTGCTTGGACTTACTGATGGCTCTTATAACATTTGTTAGGTGATAGAGGCTATCCAAAAATGATCGATCAAACTGCTGGGCTAGCAGACAGTGGTAAGGCCTATCATTTCGATTAAGGAGCGAAACTTTTTTTTCTGTAGAAAATGAAATAAAATCATTCCAGTTGTGGGTTTTCATCTAAGCCTCTTAGTATTTCAAAATTCAGGTCAATGTTATAAACTTGTGTCTGCTACTTAATTACATTTGTGGACTAAAAAATCAAGCTATGAGGGTAAAGGGCTTGAATAAAAGGGTGACTTTTTTACTGTTGTACGTTAAGGAGGTAATTATTCTGAGCTAGCATAAAGTGAGCTACGAGCTATTGTTGTGTTAATTCGTTTTTAGAACATCATCAGGAGTCAGCGTCGATGGAGCCAAAGAGCCCTAAGGAAGTAGATCAGAGAGTTAGAGGTTTTTACACAAAAGCCCAAGAAGCCGCAAGGCAGCAGAATTTGGATTATGCTATTGAAATGTTTAACACAGCTCTTAAGCACTGTCCAGAATTTAGAGATGCCAGATCTGAACTTCGCCGTGTTGAACTCGATAAGATTAATAACAAAGTTAGTGGTGCTCGGCAGGCATGGATTTCTACTAAAAATACTCTCAATTTGAATGTTAAAGGCCCAGGCCTTATCAAAAAAAATCAGTGCAATGAAGCTATGCAGTTAGCAGAAACTATCTTAGCTAAAGATCCTACTGTGCCTGGAGCTTTGAAGCTTCTTGCTAAAGCAGCAGAAGAGTTTGATATGGAATGGCTCGCAATAGATACTTTAGAATTTGCTACTAAATTTCATACGAAAGATGTGTCGGCTCTTCGGTGGCTCTATGAGCTATATTTGGATAATAATCAGGGCGAAAAGGCAGCTTCTACAATTAGAAAGGTGATAAAACTTGATCCTGAAAACGGTGAATATCAATCTATGTTGAAGAATGCTATGGCTCGTTCAGCTATGGATAAAAGTAGTTGGATGGGAGATCCAGCAGCCAGCGAAACAGAAGCAGGTGCTTCCACTTCAGCAGGTAAATCAACGGCAGCTCCAGTTAGAGATGAAGTTGCTAGAGATGCAGATACAGCTCAACAGCTTATCGATAAATACCAAGGCCTTTTAGATAATGGTAATGATTCCATTGATAATCGTAAAAAGCTTGCCCGTAGCTTAATGAAAATTGAAAGGTTTGATGAGGCAATTGAGCATCTACAGCATGCATTGGATGCAAGCGGTCAGGTTGACCCAAGTCTTCAGAAAATGATTTATACAGCAGCTGAAGGTCGATTCGATGCAGCTATTAAAGCTTGGGATGATTACTCTACGAAAGGAAGCGAAGAAGCTGCGCAAGCCGCAACAGAGATAGCTTCACTTGAGCAGCAGAAGTCTGACTTCCTACTTCAGAAAGCGAAAGAAAGAGCTCAAACTTACTCAAATGATGCGAATGTTCATATGGAACTAGCAATGATCCTTTGGGATAGACAAGAGATAGACGAAGCACTTTCTGGGTTTCAGAAAGCTCAAGGTAGCCCAAGACACCGTAAAAAAGCAACTTTACATAAAGCTAAATGTTTCGCATTAAAGAAACAGTATGACATCGCCGTTAAAGAGTTTGAATCACTTCTTACCGAAATGGAAGATATGAATAAAGACAAGATGGATGTCCTTTATGAGCTGGCCATATGTTTAAAGAGAATGGGTCGCGAAGAAGAAAGCTTAGAAAAATACAAGATGATCTACGAAGTTGACGTAGAATATCGTGATGTTAAAGAAATAATTGATAATTTTTATAAAAAGTAAAAATGGCAACAAATAAAAAGGGAAAGAAGATATCTAACAGACTTCTTTCTCTATTGGGTATTGAGTTTGAGCAGGCTAAGGGTAATGAAACTACTCTTATGAGCGATGCACAGATAACCTCTGGTCAGGGACTTGTTCTGCCAGAGACACTTCTTAAGCGTTATAACATTCAGCGTATGCTAGGCTTTGGCGGTTATGGTAGTGTATTTCTTGCTCGAGATATAATCATTGGCCGTTTAGTTGCCCTCAAAGTTTTAAATACTGACCTAAAAGCTCACCAAGTTATTTACGAACACTTTATTCAAGAAGCTCGTATTGCAGGTCAGTTAGATCACGAAAATATCGTAATTATCTATAATGTCGAAGAGCATCCGAACTGTGCTTGTATTGTCATGGAGTACCTTGCAGAAGGTAACTTGGCAATGAGAATAGCCGATAAAGAAGAGTTTTCAGAGAAAGATGCCATCGGTATTATCTACGGTATCTTAGAGGGCTTGGCTGCAGCTCACAAGATGAAAGTCATTCATCGTGATATCAAACCAGAGAATATCCTTTTTGACCCTAAAGGTCGTCCAAAGATTTCAGACTTTGGTATAGCTCATCTTCCTAAAGATGAAGGGGGCGTTGTTGGGCCAGGAGAGTATAATCCGGTGGGAACACCTTCTTATATGGCTCCCGAACAACTTCAAGGTTCTGAAGATATCGATAATCGTGCCGACTTATACTCAACAGGGGCGATCCTCTATGAGATGTTGACGCATTGTCGTTTACATAAAGTTCCTAAAGGAATGTCTTTTAATGACATCTTGAAATTGATCAAAGAAACGAAGTATACTCCAGTAAGAGAATTGAACCCTTCTGTTTCAGAAGAGTTGGAGGAAATCTTAGATAAGATGCTCGTCTTTGATCGAGATGCTCGTTACTCATCGCCAAATGAAGTTATGGCTCATTTAGATGGATTGCTTGAAAAACTTGATCAAGAAACAAAGCAAGATCAGTATCAAGGTCAATTGTTTACTTCGTCAGAAGCACTGTTAGAAGATGTTATGAGGCTTTTACTTGTTGATGGCGTTATGTCCCCAGCAGAAAGGCGCGAAGTAAATAAAAGAGCAGAAAGATTAAAGGTTTCACCAGAGAAAGCTCGAGCGATGGAAAATAAAATTCGTTCAGAGATGTCTCTACCGACCCTGGAGGTTCTGGAAGAGTACCAGGCCGCAGTAACTGTAATGGCAGGAGATGGTCAATTGTCTGACCAAGAGAAGGAATACTTGAAAAAGGCTTCCGATCGCTTGGGGATCCAAGATATGGAGAGACAAATGATTGAAAACGATGCTATAGAACAGTTCAAGAAGGGGAAGGGGAATGAAGATAGTTGATGGGAATTGTCCTTATTGTTCGTCAAAAGTAGAAGATAAGCCAGAGAAAGTTAAAAAAGATATAACATGTCAAACATGTGGTCGTATTTTAACTTTGATGCCTGAAAACTTTTACCTTAAACAGGAAAACTGTGAAGGCTTTAAGACTCTAGAGCCCGGCTTACTTATAACTTTTTTCTTATCTGTAATTGTTAATTTAGGCTCGCCATTTCTTACAGCTGTTTTGGCTGTTGGTGGTTCCTTATTGATGATTCTACTTTACACAAATGAAGATTTATCATTCCTTCCACAAAAGATTTATGATCGAGCCGCAGGCAGTTCCTCTCGATTGAAAGTTTTTCCATTTGAAATGTATCTCATTCCAATGTGGGTAGGTATAATCATTTTACACTTTCTCGGTTTTGGATTTTTGAAGGGCTTGCTCTTGAGTGTGGCGATGA
>JAJPOQ010000028.1 GCA_021232515.1 Lentisphaeraceae bacterium | reverse complement strand
GGAATATTCTCTCCCACAAGCTGCGTGAGTGGCGGAATTGGCAGACGCGCTGGATTTAGGTTCCAGTGGAGAGATCCGTGGAGGTTCGAGTCCTCTCTCACGTACTTCGAAGGAGTTTTCTTAATTGAAAACTCCTTTTTTATTTTCACTATTAGCGGTACTATTCCCAGCTTATGAAATCTTTATCAAAAACTTGCCTTGATGCTGCAAAAGCAAATATCATCCCTGGACTTATATTGCAGTTTTTTGCGCTCAGCCTAGTAGCTTCCTACTACTATATCCCTGCGGTAAATGACTTTTGTACAAAGCTCTCTGAAGTTAAAGAAACCTACGGCTACACCTTCTCCATCATTTCTACGGGAATATTTGGCGGAGTTATTCCTTTCTTCATAATTAAAAAAACTGGAAATATACCAACTGGCAAAGCCCTTGCCTTCTTTCTTTTCTACACCATTTTCTGGTCGTATAAAGGTTTTGAAGTTGATTTCTTTTATCGAACTCAAGCTGCTATGTTTGGTACAGACAATTCAGTCAGTACTATCACCAAGAAAGTTCTTTTTGACCAACTCGTCTATTGTCCATTTTTCTCCATGCCTATCTCAGCATTGATATACTTTTGGAAAGACTGCCACTTCTCAAGTGAAAAGTTTAAGCGCACCTACACCAAAGAGATATTTACCTTTACCACACCTGCTCTTCAAGTCGCTGCATGGGTTGTCTGGGTTCCTGGTACTGCCATCATTTACTCGTTGCCGTCGGCCTTACAAATACCACTATTCAACATCGTCCTTTGCTTTTTCGTACTTCTCCTAAACTTTATCTGCGACAATAACACAGAAGAAAAGTCAGCTTAAAGAACAAATGTCAAAATGACATTAACAAAGTTTAGGCTATGATTAGTGAAAATTATCGAGAAGTGAAACCATGCTGACCATAGAAAAAGTTGAACACATACTACGCCCTTATATGGCGCGCACTTTATCTCCTAAGTTCTTCACGGAACTGTATTCAACCAACAGAAAAGGCTTTCTCGATAAGATGAAGGGCTTACTCGATAAGCCTGTCGCAAACCCTCTAAGAGAGACTGAAGTTTGCGGGATAAAGTTTAGAAATGACTTAGGTAATGCTGCTGGCTTAGATAAAGATGGTTCTCTACTCGAGTTCAACTACTTTCTTGGAGCCGGATTCGCTATAGTTGGCACTGTCCTAGACAAGCCTCATACAGGCAATCTTTTTCCTATGGGTAAAGAACAACACAACCCGTGGGTTCCACTACCTAACAGCAAGTCGGCGCTCAACTCTCTTGGCCTGCCAAGTTTAGGTGTTGATAAGTCACTAGAGAACATCGAGAAGTTTAAGCAAAAGCATTCACCTGAAAACTTCCCTGTCGGCTTAAGCATAATGGGCCACCCAGCTCAAGAAGGCGAAGAAAAGCTAAATGGTATACTGACTTGTGTTGAAAAAGCCGTTGGCAAAGTTGACTTCATTGAAATAAACGAATCGTGTCCAAATGTAGCTCACAAATCAGACGACGGACTCGCAGATCGATTAAACGCTATCGCCAAACTTAAAAATGACACGCCTATTTTTGTGAAGCTTGGTGCTCTTGCAGACGCAGATAAAACTATAGAACTTCTCGATAATGCTAAGATGGATGGACTTGTCCTACTCAACACTCAAAAAGACTATGACTTTTACCGCCCAAAGCTAAGTAATAAAGACCACAAAGTTTTTGACTACTATACGAAAGCTTACCAAGGTGGACTTAGTGGTGAGATCATTAAAGAAACTAGTCTGGATGCTGCAAAAAGAGCTTCTCAGGCAATTAAAGCAAAGAACTCAAAGGTACAGCTAATTCATGTCGGAGGCATCTCGAATCAAGCCGATGTGCAAGAAAGTCGCAAGTATGCACCTCTAAGAGAATGGTATACTGGGATGATGGATAAGATGTGTTCAGGCCCAATAAACAAAGTTTATTCTGACCTAGTCTAAGCTACTTACTAACCAACTGTAGCAACGGTATCTTTACCGTAAAGCAACTACCTTGACCAAGCTGACTGTCCAGAGAAATGGATCCATTTACCGCTTCAACAAGATCTTTGCAAATAGCTAAGCCGATGCCGACGCCTTCATAGTCTCTGGTTGATGATGAATCTACTTGGGTAAATTTCTCAAAAATTAGATCAAACCTATCTTCTGGTATACCAATCCCTGAGTCTCGAATATTCAACTCAATTACAAGTCGTCCATTTTCACATGTCGAGTTCACATCTAAAGACACGTAGCCAGCCTCAGTAAACTTCACCGAGTTTTCTAGCAACTGACAAAGTATGCTTTTTACTTTACGAGAATCAATATTAACTGAGGCCGGGACATCTTCAGAGATGTCTAATCGAAAATCTATCCCTTTAACTTTAGCAAGCTTTTCGTAGGAAACTGAAACTTCACCGAGAAGTTCATTTATATCAGTAGGTTCAAACTCTGTTAAAGTTTCACCACTTTGAATCAAAGTATACTCAAACATGTTTTCAATTATACCTTGAAGGTGAGACATAGAGCTTTGAATCTTACCGACATACTCTGCTTGTTCGGAAGTAAGGTCATCTGATGCTAAAAGTGTGCTCAAACCAAGTATACCATTCATCGGAGTTCGCATTTCGTGACTCATAGTCGACAAAAATTCATCCTTGATTCTACTTGTTCGCCTCACCTCATTTAAGGCACCAGCAAGTTCTTCTGTTCTTTCTTCGACGAGCTTTTCAAGATGCTCTCGGTGATCCTTCAGTTCTATTTGATTCTTGACTCTCATAGTCAATTCTTGACCACAAAAAGGTTTAACTAAATAGTCTGCGGCACCACACTCAAAAGCTTTGATAATACTCTCTTGTTCGGTCTGGGCTGTGAGAAAAATTATAGGAATGTAAGCAAAGCGCTCATCCGACTTCAGTCTCTGACAAGCTTCATAACCATCCATCTCCGGCATTTGTATGTCTAGAAGGATTATATCGAAGTCAACTTTTTGAACCATCTCAAGCGCTTCTAAGCCATTTCTGGCAACGTTCACCATATAACCTGGAACTTCTTGAAGAATACAACACAACAACTGAAGGTTCTTAATAGTATCGTCTACTACTAAAATATTGTACTTACGACTCATGCCTCGAAAATCTCCCGCCTACAAAAAAACCACTTGGTACTTCATTCAAACACTTGTTAATAACTATATACTAAGCCTCTTTAATTCGCAACTTTACATTCATTTATAAGTTATTGAAATTGAGCCTAATAAGTAAAATCTAAGGCTTATCTCAATAAAGTACGCTTCAAACAACTGAGTTAAGATGGAAGATGCCACAACAAATCGCTATAATAATGCTAATCAGCGAGGATTTTCTTGAAACCAGAACACAACAACCGACCAATCGATTTTGCAGGCTACTTTGACCTTGCTAAAGCTGTCGGTGCAGAAGATCCTGAAAACCTAGCAGACCATGAGCTACTAACACCACTAAAAGATTCAAAAGAACGCTACCCTGAATTAATAAAAATTAATCAAGGTGGCATGAAGCGGATCATGTCTGGAAACGACGCTATAACTGGTCGCAAAGTCGCTATTGCTAGGATGCTGAGTTATGATACTGCCGATGATTTAGAACTTTTCCTCCGTGAAGCAAGAATAACCGCCTGCCTTGAACATCCAAACATTATGCCGGTATACGACATCTCCACAGATGAAGAAGGCCTACCATTTTTTACCATGAAGCTTCTTGAGGGCGAAGACTTACAAGCCATACTTGATGAGCTTAAAAAAGATAACCCTGTATATCAAGAAAAGTATAGGCTGAACTATTTGCTCGAAATATTTTTAAAGATATGCGATGCTATGGCCTATGCTCACAATAGAGGAATCCTCCACCTCGATTTAAAGCCACAAAACATCAAGACTAGTGACTTTGGTGAAGTTATCTTGTGCGACTGGGGTTTAGCAAGATTACTAGACGATGCTGATCCGGAATTAGTCATGAAAGATGGAGTCGCTGGTCCTCTTGCAGACATAACTCGATCAATGAATACCACAATCAAAGGTACTCCTGGTTATATGTCTCCAGAGCAAGCCTCGCATGACCCGAAATCTAAAACAGATACGACTACAGACATATACTCGCTTGGTGCATTGCTCTACAGCTTCTTGACTTTTGAAGTACCATTTGAAGGTAAAGATAACAAAGAGGTACTAAGTAAAACTCTAAGTGGCGAGATAGTTCCTCCATCCAAAAGAAAACCTCAGTTAAAGATCCCACACAGCTTGGAGGCTGTAACTCTAAAAGCTATGGCACTCGAGCCACAAAACCGTTACGCTTCTGTCCAAGAACTCCAAACGGACGTAAGGAACTTTGTAGAAGGATATGCTACGGATGCTGAAAATGCGCCATTTCATAAGCTTCTCCTGCTCATGTTCAAACGACACGCAGCTCTTGCCGTTATCTCTATTCTTTTACTTCTCGTTATTCCCATTGGCTCGTACTTATTCACTGAAAGTTTAGAAGCAAATAGAAAACGTCTAGAAACAGTTTCACAACAAAAGATTCAAAATGAAATCCAACAAGAGAAGCTCTCTTTAAATACAGCTTCGATACTCATTAAAAACTGCGAAGAATTGATTCATAAGGGTGAATATGGCGACGCCCTAGAAACTATAAACAAAAGTCTAGATCTAAACCCAAGTTCAACTAAAGCCTTGGAAATAAAAGCAACCTTACTTACAGGGGCGCTGCGTTTTAAAGAAGCCAAAGAAACTGCACTTAAGAGTTCTGAATATACTAATCAGTATTTCATCTCCTTGCATGATAATTATGTTAATGACATTTCTCAAAGCGGCTTACTGAACTTAGAATCATTCCTACACTTACTAAGTGACTTACAAAATGACCTTATGCTCGAAGAGCAAGGAGACTTTGAAAAGTTTAAAAATAGAATTTCGAAGTTGCTCTTTAAACAGTTAACTTTAGATACATTTTCAAAATATGACCTTAAGAGTCGCCTCACTACACTCGAGGAAATGCTCGCCATAAGCAATCCTCAAAGTGACGAGATAAAGCTAAACATAAAGCATGACAAAGATAGACTCGAGCTCAAAATAGAAAATGACTCAGAGATAAAAAACTTGGATACACTGAGTCGTCTACCTATTACTCATCTATCCCTCAAGAAGACTGGAGTCAAAAACTTATCTCCGCTCAGAAACTGTGCTCTACTTTCTCTGGACCTGACTTCGACCAAAGTACATGACTTGTCACCTCTAAAGAATCAGCCTCTACAAACTTTAAACTTATCCAAAACGCCCGTTTCAGACTTGTCGTCTATCATGCAAACGCCTATAAGAACTCTCTACTTAGGAAGTACTCAAATCGCTCCGCTGAGTCAGGTAAATATATTTCCGTACTTGGAAAAACTACACATCCCTAAATCCCTCTATGACAAAAGTGTAATAGACACTTTAGAAAGTCGAATAAGAGTCTTTTTTATTTATTGAAGAATGGAACTTGAGTTAGTTTAGGTGCTCGAGGAATAGCTTCAATCGAAGCTGGTTCAGGATTACTTTTTAACTGATGGTAACCTAGAGCAGCAATCATCGCAGCATTGTCGGTGCAATACTTTGGCGGCGTAAGAACAACTTCTACGTTATTTTTCTCCGCAAGATCCTTCAGTCGCTGTCTCAAAGCTGAGTTGCAGGCAACTCCGCCACAAACGACGATATTCCTTGAACCATACTTTTTCGCGGCATCAAACGTTTTATGAGTTAATACATCGACAATTGCTTCTTGGTAACTCGCCAGCATATCGTTCATTTCTTGCTTAGTTAGTTCTTTATCCTTCACCTTATAAAGCAAGGATGTCTTCAAACCACTAAAACTAAAATTGAAGCGGTGCTCTTTCTTACCCTTAAGCGGTCTAGGAAAATCTATTTTTTTAGGGTCGCCATCCTTAGCCATTCTATCGATAATTGGTCCGCCGGGATAAGGTAAGCCTAAGATCTTTGCAGCTTTATCAAAAGCTTCGCCTGCAGCGTCATCAATAGTCCCACCAACGATCTCACATGTTCCGTCTGGAGATAAAATAATAATCTGTGTATGGCCGCCAGAAACCAAAAGTGCTGTTATAGAAGTCTTTGAATCTAATAAATCTTGGCGTTCAATAAACGAACCGTAAATGTGAGCCACTAAGTGATTCACCCCAACAACCGGTATATCGAGCGATGCACTCAAACCATTTGCATAAGATGTACCGACTAAAAGTGCTGGAAGAAGTCCTGGGTGATTCGTCACTGCGATACCGTCAAGATCAGACAAAGACTTACCTGCTTCAGTCAAAGAAAGCTTGAGGACTTCATTTATATTCGTCAGGTGCTCACGAGCTGCGAGCTCAGGTATAACGCCACCGTATTCTGCATGCTTTTGAATTTGCGAAGATATAGCACTCGACAAAACTTCATGACCATCTTTCACTAAAGAGATGGCCGTTTCATCACAGCTGGATTCTATACCGAGTACGAGCATTTTATTTCCAATGCCCCAATATTTGGCCAACTCTAACTTTTTCGTCTAGAGGTAGCTTTTCAATAAAGTTAAAGCTTTCCTCAGGGAATAACATCACAACTGTTGAGCCCATAGCAAAGTAACCGAGTTCATCGCCTTTCTTGATACTGATCTTATTCTCAAAAGTCTCTGCTCTAACCTTTTTAGAAATGTTTGATTCTGCGTCACTATAAGAAACTTTGATCTTACCAACAATTGTCGCCCCTACTTTGACAATGGCGGCCTTTTCTCCAGCGCAATCATAGTAAGTTGTTAGGCGTTCATTTATCGGAAAAAGCTTTTCGATGTGCTGGACAGAAAAAGGGTTTACCGGAAATAGAGTTCCAGGGATATATCTAAAACCTGTAATCTCGCCATCCATATAGTGGTGCATACGGTGATAGTCTGTTGGCGCCAAATAAATAGTCATGAAAGTACCATTTATAAATGGCTTCGCTTCTTCATCATCTCCCAATAACTCTTGGACGGTATAGTGACGACCTTTAGCTTGAATA
Source organism: Lentisphaeraceae bacterium (assembly GCA_021232515.1). GTDB lineage: Bacteria > Verrucomicrobiota > Lentisphaeria > Lentisphaerales > Lentisphaeraceae > JAKVBD01. The sequence continues at coordinate 5,301 of JAJPOQ010000028.1, read as the reverse complement.
ATTCTGCCATCTTCGATCTTGCCAAATTGAGCAATTTTACCGTCCACTGGTGAAACTACTGCTTTGGTATTTTCTGCTTCCGCTATAGGGCGAGCACCATCTTTAAGCTTTCTTGTAAAAAAATCATTCAAAGTCTTAAAAGAGGAAATCGGCTCAGCTGCTTCATCAAGATTGATTTTATATCTTTTCGCAAACCAACGAATCGCTATTTTTGAAATAGATCTTGAAGCCAATGCGCCAACAAATCTACTTGAAAGGTTTTTCGGTAAAAGATGAAGAAAAAGAAGGTGAAGTGATTTCAAAATGCCATTATCCTGTGTTCTCGAAGTATTATCTACATTCTACTGTAGATTTAATCACGGTTTACATGGCATAATTAATAACCCCGTGTAATTATATTTCCTCATTAAATGGAAACTTTTTAGCAGACTACGGAATTACGGTACAACTTATGAGTCTTTTTCAAAACTTTTTGCACTTCATTACTGGCAAACCAATGCCTCTCAGTGAGACTTGGCAAAATATTGAAGAAAACTGTCTTACTAAAGACAAAAAAGCACCAGTAACTTTGGTTAGTGTAAGATTTAAACCTGAGAAAGAAGAGTTGCGTAAACACATCGCACCTGTTTTTCTTGAAGAGAAATTTAACGAGATAAGTGATCTTCTCACTTACTACTGCTCAAAAGATTCTCAAGATGCTCCTGGGTTCCTTTACCTTTATGACGATTTTAGCCGCTACTATGGCGATATAACAATCAACTGGTACGCCGAAGGAACTGGTAAACGTAAAGGTCTTTACATAAAGATTTCTGACGACATCGATGAAACAATTGAGATGACCCTTAGAAAGTCGATTGAAGTTATACTTCACCCGCTAAAGTCTCGTCCAAATGTAGGTTTCAGTCTAGAGTACAAGATGGGTGCAGCACACCCTGAGTGGAAAATCCCTGCGAAGTTTGAGAATCTTACTTTTTAATTTCGTCTAGATAAAGCGCCACTTTTCTCAAAGCTTGATGCTGGATCTGGCGAACACGTTCTCTAGTTCTACCAATTATTTCACTAACTTCTTCTAGTGTCTTTGGCTGCGAACCACCAATGCCATAACGAAGTTTCAAAATAAGACGTTCACGTTCTTTTAGCTTTTCATCGATAACAAGCCGGATATACTTTCGAATCTCATCTTCATCTAAAGATTCATCTGGAGTATAAGTATTTAAATCTGGCAGTATATCACCTAAAACACCCTCTTCACCATCCTGAAAAAAGGCATTTAAAGAAACAACGTTGGAAGTCGCGCTACCTTTTAAAGTAAGGACTGACTTTTCTGAGATATCCAATTCATCAGCTATCTCTTTCTCTGTAGGTATACGCCCTAACTTTTCTGCTAACTCTAGGCTAGCTCTTTGAATTTTTTTAATTTTAACGGCAGACTGAACAGGAATACGAATAATACGACTTTGATCGGCTATAGCTCTACGCATAGACTGCTTAATCCACCAAGCACCATAAGAACTGAACTTGGCTCCTTTATCTGGACGAAACTTTTCTACTGCTTTCATAAGGCCAATATTACCTTCAGCAATAAGGTCACTTAGTGGAACTCCTAGACTTTTGAAGTCATGGGCGATCTTTACAACAAGTCGAAGGTTGGCGACGATCATTTTTTCTCGTGCTTCTTCTGACCCTTCAGCAATCAATTTAGCTAGTTCTACTTCATCCTTTCTTTTAATCAAAGGTATGGAAGAAATACTCTTCATATAACTTTTGATGCTGTCATTTGTAAAAGTCATTTTTTATCGTCCCGATAGTAGTTTCGTTGTTACTCCGGGGATATTTTTAATTTCGCCAAATGTGATTCCATTTCATTCCCCGGCATCATGTCACCAGAGATTTTCGCACAATCTATACCATTTCTAAAAATTTCAGCAGCCTGAGCATGATTACCACTTTTCATGTATGCCAAACCTAAATTCAAATAAGCTACGGTGTAGTCTTTTTTGACATCCAGACACTTTTGAAGGTAAGGTATAGCTTCTTCATATTGACCAGAATCCAACAAGGCCTTACCTAGTCCAAAGTTAGCAATTAAATCCTCATGGTCTATTTCTAAGACTTGCTTAAACATCCCAAGTCTTCGTTCAGCCTCAGCTTTCTTTTCTTGCTCATACTTTTCTAACTCGATACGCTCTTTGCGTTCTTTCGCCGCAATCTGGAAGGTCACAGCTGTTGCTGCAGCTTTTTCATCCTCAGCTTCTTCGATCATACCCTTTTTCATATAGTATAATGAGAGGTTTGAGTAGGCCATAACCTGTTCTGGATTTATCTCCTTCAACTGTTTCATGATGGCAATAGCTTCATCATAACGTTCATGTCGTGAAAGAATAACACCCAGAGTTTCATACGCATCTGCTAACTTCGGGTCTTTCTGAATAGCTTTTTTAAGAAGTGGTTCTGCTTTTATATCTTCTGCTTCAGAAGAGTTTTTAAACAAATCCATTGCTTGAAAGTACAAGTCTTCTGCCTCTTCAACGTCTGACTTACATTGATAAAAAGGTAGTAATGAAGATGAAGCTTTGAAGGATTGGTCGGCGATCTCTAAGTTGAACCGCGTCCCAGGCTTTCTATACTGCTTATTTACATAGGCCAGAGCAACAAACTTTTCTAAATTTGGTGAGTAAACTATAGACTTTAGTATACCAGCCTTCTGGCCTCTAACAGTAAAGTCACCCACCTCTTCTGGCGCTACGTCATCAAAAACAACGCCCATGAGAATCCTATTTACAGCACCTCTATACTTCACTCTCGCCACTATTTCTTGGCCAACGAAACAGCCTTTGGTATAACTAATTGAGCTTGTTTGTAAATTCATTTCAGGGAATAAAGTATTTTCATCGCAATCGATCCCCCACTTTGGCATGCCCGCTTCAACTCTGAGAGTTTCCTGAACTTTTTCACAGAGACTGACGACTTCTTCTTTCGGGTCCAATCTTCCTTTGAGAGAACTTACATCCTTTGAAAAGGTCAAGTAACCATTCTCTCCGGTAAATGAGTAGTTCAAAAGTGGAACGCCTTCGCCATTCCAATCTAGTTGCTGATGTGAGTACGGAATCGACATGGTTAAAGGCTGATTGAACTTATCTTCCAAAAAGCCTTTAGACTCAGGGCCTATAACACTAAGTATTTTGAAATCTGGAAGGCTTATTTCAACCTCATCCATGATCGCGTACTTTTCTAAATGCTCTTTAACAATTTGTTGTCGCTCTTTAGGGACCAACATATATAAACCATCTTTACACCTGAAGTTCATTATCAATGAAACAAGCTTAGCCTTGGGAGTTAATATAGCCGATGCTTGACCTTCGCCGTCTTTAAGTGACAATACATCATTGGTCGTTTGCCCCTGTAAGAATTGAAGGTGGTCTGCTCCTTTAAGGCGTAACAAAACCCAATCTTTTATTTCAGCAAAAGCGATATTCTTTCGGCATGCATCGTACTCTAACTGTTCTTTGGCGGATAATTTCATTTTTTAGCTTTCCCAAAAAACATCATATGTTGCCAAGGAAGTTTATCGTAAGACCTCACAAGCTTAAATCCATTGTGAACCAATTCTTTCAAAATCTGTTTCTTGCTCATTTTATGATCTTCTTTTATAGGAACTTTTTTATCTTCTTTGCGAAACTCAAGAAATACAATCTGACCATTTTCAGATAAACTCTCTTTCATTTTGATCAACATTGCTTCTGGATCGGTAAATTCATGATAAGCATCAACTAAGAGTATGAGGTCTACCTTTCCCTTTGGAAGTTTAGGATCGGTAAATTCACCAAGAATCGTTTTACAGTTTTTGATGCCAGCTTCTCGGGCTCTTTTCTCAAGAAGTTTTAGCATAATAAATTGTACATCGACACAAAAAACTGTCCCCTTTTCACCGACTAGCTTTGCCATTTCAAGAGAGTGATAACCATTTCCACAGCCTATATCGGCAACAGTCATACCCTTTTTTAACCCCAGAGCCTTAATCATCTCTTGAGTACTTTCTTCTTTTTCCCTTTCTGAACGGGTTAGCCAATTCGCTCCATCAGAATGCATAGTATAGGCTATTTGGCGTCCAAGGTAGATCCCTGGTTTTTCGGTATTTATTGGCTGCTCGGCATTGAGCAAGAGTCCTACAAAAAGTAGGGAAAGTAAAATTTTAACATGCATGAAGTTTCTCCTGATCGTTTCCTCACAGAAGATACATGCATTTTATAAAATTAATGCTAAAACAAGAAGTAAATTTTTAGCTCATTTAAAAGAACTTCAGGCGATAGGAAAACTGACAAAGTCAAGACTATTCCCAACCTCTAAAGAAAGCCATCCAGGTATAACCAGGATTATTGGTTTGAGCATAGAACGCTGTCCCATAGCTTCGACTTATGGGAGCTACATGTAAATCCATATAAATATTATTGGCCTTTTTATTATGCTGATAATCAGGATTGAATAAAGGTCCACCGGTATAGTCGTTTGTCCCACTAGAATAAGAAAGTTGTAGCCACCAACCATTATTATTTTTATTGATACCCGCATCACCTGCATAGATCGCGCGTTCACCATCTACTACTTCAGTAATCCTCGTAACATGTCTTTCATTCCACTGAGCATTTTTCCAAAAGTAACCAATATCTGAATTCTGAGCAATACTTCTCTTTCCTGCAAAACGCTCTTCTACTGAGGGACAGGTAAAAACACTTCTGTTATTTGAAATAAAGTTTTTTGCTTCAACGGCACCTTCTGCAGTCATATCTCCTGGAATATTCATAAACCGAACTCCGAGCATGACATTCCACCATTGGTACTCATGCCCATAGCGATAAAAGGTTGGAAACTTCCCGCTTTCTTCTTTTGTGTAGAGCATCATTGCCACACCAATTTGACGATTATTACTTCGGCAAACGGCATCCATACTTTTTTCTCTAGCACTCTGAAGACTGGGGAGAAGGATTGTTAATAAAATACCCATGATGGCAATCACCACCATGAGTTCAAGAAGGGTAAATCTAAGTCTATTCATTTTTCCTCACACACTTTATAATGCTATCTACATTTTATATGCAAATAGTCATTTTAAACTTAAACGTGAGAACTCACTATTTCAGGACGTAACAGTGATAACTTTTGTGGCACTTCAGGAAAGTGCGTGGGATAATTTAAGTCCGGCAAAATAAAAGAGAATATTCCTTCGATAGTTTTTGAATGCGTTAAATCCTCTAGCTTTTGCTTTTAGTAATTGTATTTTCCCATTGATATTTTCAGCTAATG
>JAJPOQ010000039.1 GCA_021232515.1 Lentisphaeraceae bacterium | reverse complement strand
TTCAGACATGTCGAGCTAACGACATTGACCCATTTGAATATATCTCGGATACTCTGAGGAAAATTAATGGACATCCGGCAAATAAAATCCAACTACTTTTGCCACACAACTTCAAAAACTAAGGTTCATTTGACGCTTACAAAAGAACTAAAACAAGTGCTTCTTAAGGAAAGTGAGCATAAGTTTATTATTTTCATCTGTGTGAAACTTCTTACCTCCATGGCCACCATTTTTGATAACTATGAAAGTTGAATCCAAACCCGCCTTTTGATAAGCGGCATGTATTCTTTCAGATTGATCAATCAAAACTGTTTTGTCTTTATCGCCATGAATGATAAGAAATGGAGGATCCTCTTTTGTTAGATAATTTACAGCAGACGCTTTTTTAGCTAGTTCAACTTTTTTATCTGCTCCACCACCTAACAACTTATAAACCACTGAACCTTCTTTATTCGCTCTATGAGGTTGTGTTTTAGAGCGAAGAATAAAGTCTGTAGCGCCATAAAAATCGATTACAGCAGAGACCTTAGTCGATTGGTCTGTATTTCCTCCAACAGTCCCTTCGACAAATTTATCTCCGGCTGAAGTTCCTATGAGAGCGGCTAACATGCCACCAGCACTCGAACCAGCTACGGCGACTTTTGATTCATCAATATTATACTTAGCTGCATTTGCTCTCAACCAACGAAGGGCACCTTTACAATCGTGGATTTGAGCAGGAAAAATCGCTTCTTGAGAAAACCTGTAAGAAATACTGGCAACTGCGATGCCGTGTTTCGAAAGCCAAGAAAGTGAAGCATTTTTCTTACTGCCGCCGACCCAGCCACCGCCATGGATCCACATAAGTAGAGGGGTTTTCGCGTCAGACCTCTCAGGAAGGTATAGATCTAATAATAGTTTTTTATTGCCAACTTTTGCGAACTGGATATCGCTAATCTTTTCAGCATAACTGCTTAAACACAAGGCACACAATACTAACACACACACTTTTTTCATTTGTACATCATCGCTTTTTTAAGTTCATTAACTTCAGCCGTCAGTCCTAGTTTCTCGGCGATCGCATAAGCAAAATCTAGAGAAGTCCCAGGTCCACGACTAGTTATTATATTTTCATGTATCTCAACATGATTCTGAGTATACTCTTCACAACACTGTAACTCAGACTCTTTTGATGGATGAGAGGTAATTCGGCAATTTTCAATGATCCCTGCTCTGTCCAAGGCCACTGGTGCAGCACATATAGCAGCAACAAGCTTTCCTAAAGAATGAGCATCTTGAATCAGTTCTTGAACCTGATCATTGTCCCGCAAGTGATGCGCTCCTGGCAAACCTCCTGGAAGAATAATAGCGTCAAACTCGTCGACAAATATATCATCCAACAAGCAATCCATATTCATACTTATTCCACGAGAACCGGTCACTTCCATACCGAAAACACCGACCATGACAGAGTCTACACCAAGTCGACGTAAAACATCTACCGGAGTAACTGCTTCTATCTCTTCAAATCCATCTGCAAATAGTATAGCTGCTTTCATAAAATCCCATGTATACAAAAAAGGCTGTGTTTCGAAAAACACAGCCTTAATTAAATTCTATATCAGTTGGTTGATTAAAGGTAAGATTTAATCTTTTCAACTAGGTCAGCTTCTTTCTGAGCTGCACCAACTAAAGTTTCTTTAACTTCGCCATCTTTCATGATAAGAAGTGTAGGAATAGATGCAACGTTGAATTTTTGAGCTGAAGTACCAGCTTCATCAGTGTTACACTTACCAACTTTAGCAACACCGTCTAATGCGTCAGCTACTTTATCGATAATAGGAGCAACCATACGACAAGGACCACACCAAGGTGCCCAGAAATCTACTAGAGTTACGCCTTCGGCTACAGTGCTCTCAAAGTTACTATCATCTATAGTTAGAACTTTATCAGATGCCATAATTCATCTCCTTAATTAAAATTTTCTTTTACTGAAAATAGTCACGGTTGTCGTAGATTCTATCATTCTTTGACTCAAAAGATCCAGTTTTCCACGAATGCCCCTCATTTAAGCTAAGATGCTTTTGCACTATATGATTTTATTGTGTAGAATGACTGCTGTTTAAAATTGTTTTTTCAGGCATGACTTACTGGAGCCTTTTACATATATGAAACTAGTTTATGAAGTTTGGCTCGATGCCGGTATGAGAACTGACTGCATCGGCGACGAAAACCTTCACTTAAAGAAGAATGACTGGACTGTTATAGACTTTGAACACCACAAAGACTATGGACGAATACTCACCTGTCGGGGTGAACTTCCTGAAGGGGTAGACGAGAAGTCTATGCCAACCATAAATCACCGAGCAACTCTACATGACCAAAGTAAAGCTCATGAAAACTTCATCCATAATAAAAGAACTCAAAAACAAGCAATAAAGATAGTCGACAGCCACGAACTTGGCATAACTGTCGTCGACACTCACATGAGTTTTGACCGCAAAAAATTGACTGTAAAATTTACATCTCCATCAAGAGTTGACTTTAGAAACTTAGTCCGTGAACTAGCACGTCAACTCCAAGTAAAGGTTGAGCTTAGACAGATAGGTGTGAGAGATGTAGCCAAAATGCGCGGTGGTATAGGCACTTGTGGTCGTACACTTTGCTGCACTTCTTGGATTCACGAGTTTCAAAGTGTGAATGTTCGCACGGCAAAAGATCAAGGTTTGAGTTTAAATACAAATGGTATATCTGGTCAGTGTGGCCGTTTAAAGTGCTGTCTTCAATTTGAGCACCAAGGTTACATGCAGATCGCTAAAGAGATGCCTCTCGTTGGTAGTCGTTGCTTTGTTAAAGGTGGAGAAGGCCGCGTCATAGACATCCAACTACTTAGAGAAAGTGCGACAGTTCGATTGAAACAAGACGGTCGTATAGTGCACGTCTTACGAGAAGACCTCAATAACAATTCAGAATCAATTGCTGCTGGTGGCGGCTGTGGGACTGAAGGTGATTGTGGCTCGGGAAGTTGCGGAACTTAAAAGATGACGAACGAAGGGATAAAAGACACGGCAACTAAAGAGAGCACTCTACAGACAATTTTTCTGTATGCTTTTTCTTTTGTCATGTTTACCCTTCCGATCAAGTACGGCTCATCTTGGTTAAGCGGCAATTTACCTATTTACCCTGAAAGTTTTCTCTACTCTGCATTTCCTACGAGTACGCTAAACTTACTTAGTGCAATAATGCTGATTCTGGCGTTTATCATTTTCAAACCAAAAGCGATAAATAAAGGCATGGGTCTTATCATCTTATCATGGGCAAGTATAGCTTTGACCTGTGCTGCGTTTGGTAACTACCCAAAAGACATGGAGTTTTACCTAAACTCTATTAACCAAATGGTCACCACTTTGTTTATGCTGTTCATCGCGGCAATATGCATAAGCACCAACAAGAAAGCAAAAAGTTTTATTATCGCTGGTATCTGTTGTGGTCTTATTTACACAATCTTAAATGGTTTATACCAGTATCTCTGGGGATTTGCGGATACTAGAGCTTTCTACGAAGCCCAAATTGCTCAAGGAGCTCAGTTTCCTGCGCAACAAAAAAGCCGCATCATGCAAACTTTAGTCTACAGTACCTTTACTATTTCAAATAGTTTTGCAGCTCACATTATCCTAACAGCACCGATCCTTTACTACGGTTGGAAAAAATACTTTAATGCGGAAAACCCACAAGCTGTCAAAGTTGGTAGTTTGGCGATGATCATCTATGGCTGCAGTGCAGCTTTTAGCGCATCGAACCTCATATTGGGAGTCGTTTGTGCACTCATTGGCATTATCTTTTTTCTTAAAGCCCAAGAATTACCGAAAGCAGCTTATGATTATGCTGGTGGGTTATTATTAGTCATCACTATCATCGTATTATTCTTAACTCGCAGCCGAGCTGGAATAGCCTGTTTTGTAGCAGGAGTTACTCTCGCCTTCACTCTAACGGCGAAAGATAAAAAGCAGAGAACCTTAGGAATAGGTTTTCTCTCAATCGGCTCGATTATTGCCTGCTTTATCGCCCCACGTGTTGGCTCTTTCCAAGTTCGTCTAGGCTACTATGCCACTATGGTCGATAGTTTTATGAAGGATGTCTTCGGCGCTGGTTTCGGGTCTTTTTCAAGCAGTTACAATAAATACAAAGATGCAGGTATTGAAGAATCAAATGTGCCTCACTCATTCTTTTTTGGTTACCTTGGTCAAGGTGGTCTATTTTGCGGCTTAGCAGTCATTCTCTGTTTTGTTCTGACTATATATGCCATCGTTAGAAGTAAGGCCAGTCGAAGATTGAAGTTCCTTTTACTTGCCGGTTTCTGTTCATGGTTCTTACATGCTCAACTAGACTTTAACATCATGATTATTGGAACACTGAGCACTGCTGCAATCATCGGGCTTATTGCCTTCACTGACGATTCATCTCAAGTCAACTTTAAAGTTGCCACTTTTACTTTATTTCCGATTGTTCTACTCGCGATATTTTTCAATATAAGTAAACTCAAAGCTGAACGAAGCTACTACTACCTTTACCAAGAGCTCAATGCTCAAGAGCAACCAAGCTTAGATGAAGTTGAAAATATAACTAGCAAAATCAGTAATCGTACAACATTTTCAAGTAACCACTTAACAGAGTCTGCTCAATGGGCCATGAGCCAGTATTTCTCACGACCTGGCTTAAATGAAATACAACGTTTTGAGTATTTGAATTTTGCCGCGACTTCACTGCAAAGCGCCGCTAGACTAACACCTGAAAAAACAGCGATACATATAAGCTTGGCTAGAGCATATATATTCCAAAAAAACTACAAGCTTGCCTTTCAGGCTTTGAACACTGCTTTTGAAACTTACCCGTTTTCTCCTACAGCTACAAAACTTGAGCAGCAATTACTGTTTGAATTAATTGGTAGACACCCCAGAGATCCTGAATTGAGACTGCGATTTTTAAACAACAAAATTCGTCAGTTGAAAACCTACTTGGGCCAGTTACGTTTTATTACACACTTAAACTTGTCGCAGAAGGAAAAAAATTCTATAATTACCAATCTTGAGAAAGCTGCAGTCGAAATATATTTTGAAATTGATAAGCTCAAAAAAATCAGCATTAAGCTCGATTTCAATGAGATAAGCAAGCAAGTAGCCGACGTAGTGAACGACGCCAAAGAGCTCAAATAACAATTACTGATTTTTTAGGAGTTATATACAAATTGAAGAAGTTCATCCCCCTCCTTTTGCTCCTTTTACTGCCCTTTTCTATCTTTGCCCAGGGCGACTTACAACTTTCTGGTGGTGTAATAAATACCGCAAATGACTTCCAAGTCGGCCATGAAAACTGGGCCAGAGTAAAGTTTCAAATAGACAATAAATCAAACCGTGAAAGGCATGTAAAAATTCAATTCAAACACGCTTCGGTTCCTGGTGGCGTTTATGAATACGAAATGAGCATCCCTGCTACTACCCGGATTAATCACCAATTCCCAGTTGCCATGGGTAGTGCGGCCCATATTTCTAAAAAAGATGATAAGAAAAAGGGCAAAAAGAAAAAGAAGAAAATCAATAAAGTAGATAACACCTACAAATTGATCCTTCTTGAACAGCAAAATGGTCGTTTCTTACCAGTGAATGGTGTTAAACCTGTCGAGTGTGTTATGGACTTTAGAAACATCAGTTCTAAACCGGCCTTTGCGATGTTCACCGACGAATCCGTAGAAATAGGTAATATGTCCCGAAAGCTCGGTCATGGCGACAGTCACTACAGAATGACCTACATACATAAAGGGCGTTGGCCTGAACACTGGAGTGAGTACTCGCCGTACGATGCACTCATTTTTCTAGATCCTTTATATGACGACCTGCACCCTCTTGCTCTACAAGCAGTCAAAGACTATGTAAAAATGGGCGGCACAGTCATCTTTGCCCACCACAATGGCATAAACAACGCTGCCAATACTCAGTTTGAAGGGCTTCTGCCCATCACACCAATCGGCAATCGCGAAATAAATACTATGCCTAGTTTGGACAAGTTCTTAGGCAGCAAAGAAATCTATCATGAATTTGGCATGACCTTCGTCGATTCTGTTGCTAAAGAAGGTGCATTTGTCCCTGTAAAGTGGAACGAGTTCCCTATCATCGCTTGGAAAAAATATGGACTCGGAATTGTCGGGGCCATAACTATCTCCCCTACTCAAGAAGGCTTTCAAAACTCAGATGCATTTGCTAAATGTTGGAGTTACCTCCTTAGCCACATACAAAGACCTGCCGATATGTCTTTACTACCGACAAACCACGCAAGTGAATCGGTCAACATGCTCAATGGTTTAACCATTCCAGGACCGGAAGTCATTGTTAACTACATGATTGTCTATCTCGTTATCCTACTGATTCTCTTTGCCGCTTGTTACAAATTTAAAAAAGCCCCTATTGCTTGGGTGTTATCAATTCTTATTTCTATTGGTATGACTGCTTTCATCTTCAAGCAAGCTTATGGATCAAGTGATGGTGCTAAAGCACGTACAGCTGCTGTATTTAGTCAAATACCAATAGTAGGCGATGCTCCTGCAGTTGAAGTTTATTCTGTCTTCTCAAAGACTGATGACAAAATTGATTTTAAAGGAGAAATCCTTAAAGATAGATTTAGAAAATTGCCGAAAGTTAAGCGAAACAACTTTGGTAATCAAAATGCTGGAGCTTACAAAGCTACTGCCATTCAAGAAGTCATCACTGGTAGTTACAATGGACAAAGTTCAATTCTCAAAGGCTTGAGTGTTCAAGGCTTATCAGTCAGAGTTTTCACTAAGCTCTCAAGAGCTCACAATTCATTTATTGAACCGATCAATTTAAAATTTACTCCTGATGGAATCACCCTCAATTCTTCTGAGTATCCAGCCGAGTTAACCTCTGCCGAACATATATACCTTTGCGGCCCTAGTGACATAGTTGCTCTAGAATTCAAAAATGGCTCTTTGTCTGTGGCAAAGGTTCAAGCAGCTCGTGGTAAGCAAGACGAGCAGTTCAGATCTCTTTTATTAGCACTTTCTCCTAGACGAGCAGTTCTCGCTTATGTCAAAAAAGGCGTCGCCGATGAAACCGCTTTGGACGACAGTTTTGAAGTAAATGGCATGAATCTTTATATGTCACCTCTACAAGAAGAGATTGGCGGAGAGCTATATATCCCTGGAGCCTTCACTAGACTTGAAGGAACTAATAGCTCTATCTTCATTTATCGCGATGGAGTCTGGAGTGAAACTCGTCACATGGGAGCTAAAAAAGCTAAATTCTCATTTTACGCTAAACTTCCACTAGGATATGAAAATGTTAAGACAAAAGAGATAATCATCGACTTTGCCTACACCAACCAAAGTGGGAATATCCTTGTAAATATCGAAGTAAACGGTCAAAAAGCCGAAAAAGGCAAAGATGGTTTGTACCGCATACAAGCTAAACCAAATGACATTAAAAATGGTAAACTTAAAATTGACTTAAGCTCCAAAGCTAAAGTTAATTTAACTGACAACTTAGAGATCCATAAAGCCAACCGCTGGAAAGTAAAACACTTAAAAGTTGGTATAAAAGGCGAATTTAATCAGCAGCAAAAAGAATCGAGGTTTTAAAGATGATTGAAGTTCAGAACCTAACTAAAAGTTTTGGCGGCGGCCGTGGCATACATGACCTCTCAATGGAAGTTCCTGGGGAGTCCATCATTGGCTTTATTGGACCAAATGGGGCCGGTAAATCAACCACAATCAAACTTCTTTGTGGACTCTTAAAGCCTGATTCTGGAAGCGCTTGCATAGATGGCATAGATGTCACTCCATCCAACTATGACAAAATCAAAAGAACTGTTGGTTATATGCCGGATATATTTGGCGTATACGACAAGATGAGTGTTTGGGAGTATCTCGACTTTTTCGGTGCTGCCTACAAGATCCCATCAACAGCAAGAAAAAAGCGCATAGAAGAAGTTCTCGAACTTGTTTATGCTGACCACATGATAGACTACCAAGTTGCTTCTCTTTCTCGTGGTATGACCCAGAAAATTGGCCTTGCAAAAACTATGCTTCACGACCCGAAAGTGTTAATTCTCGACGAACCTGCTGGCGGCCTTGACCCACAAGCACGTATTGAGATGAGAGAAATAATCGTCAACTTACGCGAAATCGGTAAAACGGTTATGTTGTCTTCACACATCTTACCTGAATTGGGAACTATCTGTGACCTCGTCACTATCGTCTCAAAAGGTAAACTAAGAGCTTTTGGTACTGTTGAAGAAGTAAGTGCTAGCTTAAAAGAAACTCTTAGATACTCACTGATCGTTGATAGTGACCCTGCACATGCAGCAGGTGCTCTTGATGCTTGGGAAAATATTTCAGACATCTCCACTTCCCACAATGAGATACTTTTTACCTTTGATGGTGCTAGAACCGCTATAGCCGATGTCGTAAGCTATCTCGTTCAATCTCAAGCAAGGGTTGTCAGTATTTCTGAAGAACAAATCGACCTTGAGTCCGTCTTTATGCAAGTGACTTCGGAGGAAGATGAATGAACCCAATCTTTAAAAGAGAACTTCACCAGTTTTTGAGATCTGGCAAGATCATCACTGCGATGATTGCGCTTGTTTCCCTACTGGCGATTTTCCTTTACTTTCTATGGCCGAGAACTGCAGTTTTCTCTATGGCCTCAAATGAAAGTAAACAAGTATTTACCGTATTCCTTATCTGTAACTTGGCCTTTGTCCTCGTTCTTGTACCCGCCTTTTGTGCTACGAGTTTGACCACAGAAAAAGAAAATAATACTTTCATCATGCTATACACGACGATGCTAAAACCGATCAACATCCTCAATGGTAAGCTTATGGCAAGTTTATCCATGATCAGTATTATCATCATCTGTACCATGCCTATATCTGCTCTATGCTCAATGAGTGGCGGTATAAACTTTCCAGTATTAATGAAGGCATATGTGATCATCTTTATCGCTTCTCTTACATTTGGGATGATGTCCTTAGCTTGCTCTGCCATGTCTGAAAGAAGCTCATCTTCACTGGTCATAAGCTATCTTCTCATTGCTCTTCTTGCTGGTGGTACTTGGTTACCTTATGCACTACTAGGAAATAAACCTGAGCTACTCGACACACTTATGGCGGTACGTTCTATCAGTCCTTTTGACGCTATCTACAGTGTTTTATACCCTGAAGTTTATCAGGCATCTGTTAGTGGTGAGTCTTCTGTTTCAACTTTCATGTCTTACATCATTCTAAATATTATCTTTGCACTAGTTAGTGCAGGTGTCTTCGTCTATGGCTTCATGTTTAAGTCATCTAAGAAAACAGCTAAAACAGTTCAAAAAGTTGATAGCACGGAAAAAACTGGTTTCAAAAGACGCCTTTACTACCTTTGGTTCTTTGACCCAATGCGCCGTAAAAAGAATATCTCTAACTTTATGAATCCAGTCTTTATAACTGAACTCAGAAGTAAGGTTATGGGTAACCCACGTTTCACCATATGGGCGATCGCGGTTTGTTGTTCTATGAGTATCATACTTATGATCTTAACATCTACTTTTGTTTCACCTGAATCCGCTGGCGGCTATAGTTCCGTTCACAAAGCATCAATCATTTATCAAATAGGTCTAGTTGCTCTACTCGCTCCGGTTGTTTGTAGTAGCTCTGTCACAACTGAAGTCAACAGTGGAACTCTTCTACTTGTAAGAATGTCTCGCATCGGTGCAATTCGCTTTGTTCTAGGGAAACTCTATGCAAGTTTCTTCTACGTATTAATTATTCTCGCTTGTACGATCCCAATCATTTTATCTTTGTTTGGTATGTCAAGCAGCGCTAATGTTATGAATATCGCGACTTCACTTTTTATAGTTCTCATGACGACTGTTTGCTTAGTAACTGCCGGCCTGTGTTCTTCAAGCTTCTGTCAAAAAACAGACTCTGCGACAGCCCTAAGTTATGCATTTTCGGTTATTTTATGTTTAGGAACTATGGCAGTTCTACTTTTTGCAGAAAACTTATCGCCAACAACGCTTGGTCTTTGGTTAACTGCAAATCCCGTTGCAGCTGCTCTGAGTAAAAGCACGGGAAGTTTCGGAGAGTTACTGCCTGAAGATGCATGGCTTCATAACCTCATTATACTTTCGAGTTTATCACTCTTTTTTATCTCTCTGGCATCATACAGAGTTTACTATCTTATGAGGAAGAGGACTTAATCATGCTATACTCATTTGTAACTTTTATGACTTTATTGCCGTCGATTTTACCTACATGGCAAGAACAACCTTTACCCAAAGGCTACCTGACTTACGACCTAGAAGGTTATAAGTCAGAACAAGACGCGACATTCAAGCAAAACCAAGCACTTGAAGTTGGTGACCCTATATTTAGACTTTCAGTTCTCTGGAAACTTTCCACTCTCAAAAATGAAGATGCGAGTACCGCCATGTACAACTATCTGAGTAAAGAAAGTGACCCACTCATGAAAACTGCTACTCTTCGTTATCTATATAAAAGCCAAGTTTTAGAAAATAAAAAAGGCTATGTCGAAAAGTTAGTGAACGGACAAACCGATGAAGGTATTGCCGCTGCAAGACTTTATTGTCGTTTTAAAGATGCCGATTTGAAGAAGGTTATCAAAATCTTAAGTAATGTTGCGCTTAAAGATCAAATCACCCTCACTAAAGCACTCGCAGATACAAAGCGACTTACTTCTGAACAATGGATTGCTATTTATGGAAATGCCAAAGCTTATTCCTTTCGTCAGGCCCCTCTCACAAGACTTGCTGAAATAGCAGATAGCAAAGCTGTTGATTTCCTCACTAAAGTCATGAAGTCTGGCAACAATGCTGAAAAAGCCATCATTGCGAAACACCTAGTCGTTAACGAAAAAACTAAAGCACTAGTCGAAGTTGCTCTAAATGCTAAACACGCCACTGTTAGAGCTGCTGGCACAAGAGCTGTTTTAAAATTTCCAAAGCCTACTTTTTTGAACAAATTAATTAAGCTTAGCCAAGATAGTGATACCGATGTTAGAAAGGCGGCAATTGAAAGCTTAGCGGAATATGCAGATGCTAAATCAACTCAAGCTTTATTTTTGAATCTTAAAGATAAAGAGCTTCTCAACCAAAAAGTTGCTGTTGATTCACTTCTAAAGATCTCCAAGAAGTTTGATATAAGCGCAATCATCGAAAAAGGCATTTCTCAAAACGCTGTAGGAACTCGCCGTTGGTCAGCTCACTTACTAGGTAAACTGAATAAAACTAAAAATGCAAAAGCTATAGCACAGCAACTAAGTAAAGAGCCTAACTTCGATGCCAGAACAGAACAAGTCTATGCTCTTGGCCAGTTCAAACATGAGCTACCCGCAAAGTCTATCGACAAACTAAGTAAAGATCACGAGCGTGTCAGAGCATCACTCATGCACTATCTGGGAAAGATTGATAAAGAAGTTTATTTCAAATACATGCACGAAGCTGCAATGAAAGACACAGTTAAAACTGTCAGATGGGCTGCTCTTGAGTCTGCTGGAAATAACGGATCTCCTTGGTTCAACAAAACTCTCGTTGACATAATGAATGATCTAGATAAAGAAAATATGCGAGACTTTCAAGACAGAGCATGTGCTTGTTGGGCTGCGGGGAAAATTCGTGGTTTAAGCAAAAAGATGATCGATGTCATGATCTTGTTTATGAATCGACCGACTATCCCAGTCGTTATGGGGCCAAATACCTATGACAACTCACAAGTACTCATATCTATTCAGTTCGCTTTTGCCGATCAGTATCTCCGTGGTGGAGAAAAAAAGGACTTCTTTTTTAAGTATGCTAAAAGCTTTCACTTTAGATTTATTAAAGATAGACGAAGTGTTGATTTCCCAAGAAACTACCACAACGACAACTATGCTGACCAAGGCTGGAGTTACTTAACAGGTGAGAAAGCTCCTGAGGTAGAATTACCAAACAGAAAGCTTAACTGGGACTTCAAAACTTCTAAGAAGAAATAAGTACTGAACCATTTGGAACTTTGGCTTCAGCGTTGAACGAACCTGGAGCCAAGGCATAAAGCTTTTCTCGAAAAGCTGCTGAGTACAGCTCTTCCTCAAAAATACTTTCAAAGTGAGCTCTGGCAGACTCTGTTTTGCTTAAAACCATGCTTTCTGCCTTTTCCACATCCCCTATTAAACTAAGAGTTACAGCTAAAGAGATTCGCAATTTTAAGCTATTTGGTTCTTTTGACAGAGCATACTGAAGTAGTGGAAGAGCTTCTTTAGCATATCGATTCGAAATAAGGCATAAGCAAGTCTTCCAAGCAGCACTTTCAAGAACTGCGCCACTAACTTCTACTTGCTCGTACTCACGATCTACATTTATATGATTAAGCATTTTACCTAAAGCTTTTTCAAAAGTGTACTCTGCCAGCACTCGTTTATTTAACCCTGAAGCAATCCTCTCTCGCTCAGCCTCATTATTCAAATAAAAACTGATTTTATCAATCAAGTCATCTTCATCGCAATATAAACAAAGTTCTGATTCATCAAATAGTGTCGAGGCATCTTCCTGATAATCACACAAAAGGAATCCACTACATGCTCCTACATCAAAAACTCGTAGAGGCAGAGATGTGAAAAGTTGTTCATTGGTAATATTTAAGTTGATCTTAGAGCTACGGTATATATTCGGACAATCTTTTCTATTGTCTGCGAATCCATGAAAATGAATATTTTCATGCTTGAGCTCAAGCCATATATCGTCTCCAAAGATATCAATAACTACACCACTATCTGCAAGTTTTCTAAGAGTACGTTCACGTTTCTCTGACCAAGTACCGACAAACGAAACATCGTACTTATAAGTAGTTTTTAAGGGACTATAAATTAAAGGATTTGTCGCTAATGGAAGGTAAATGAAATTCTTTATTCCAAATGATTTCACAACATCTTCATAAGCTCTATCCCAGCAAAAAACAAAATACCTTTCGCCAAGCAATGCATAAGAGTTATCTAAAAAATGTTGAGGTGCATCATAAAACCAAGAAATCACTTTAGTTTGGGTGCAGAGATAGAGATAGTGTTCTGGAACAAGGCCGACGGTATCTATCGTCATGACAATATCAGGCTGATACATCAATAACGCATCCAGTATAGCAATTTCTGCTAAACTGGGGTTTGGTGTCGACGGCAAATCTATCACAAGAACTTCGTGCCCCATATTTGTCAGACTCATCTGTAAGTCCACCAAAGTATGAGGTATAACCACACCGACTGCGTTAAAAGTTAGTATTTTCTGCCTAGATAAATTCATAATTAAGCAATTTTTTGATTATACTTTGCGGCTATTTCAAAGTGCTCATTTCTCACAATCAGATCTAAAGGAGTTTGACCCATTTTGTTTTTCTGATGCAAACTCAAGCCTTTATTCACTAAAAGCTCAATTATATTCTCTCTACCATTGGCTGCAGCAATGTGCAAAATAGTATTGCCTTCATAATCCTGAGCTGACATATCGGCGCCCTTGTACACCAAAAGTTCTACATTTGAAATACAACGAGTCGAACAAGCACTGTGAAGTGCAGTTTCACCTCTATCATTTACAGCCTTCACATCTAGACCTTCGTTAATAAGTGGCAATAGATTTTTTGGAGTTGGGTGAGCTGCCATGAGGTGCAAGATAGTATTGCCTTTTGCATCACGCATAAAGTGAATTAAGTCATGCTCTTCTAAAAAATGCTTAACTAGAGGAAAGTTACCAGTTTTATATATTCTCTCGAAATCCTCTTTTTGAGTTTTGCTCAATCTACCTTCTACATCACGGAAAAATCTTCCTACTTGGTCATTGGTTTTCATGCACTTTTTTCCTTTGTTTGGTTCAAATCTTTCTTTAAGTAGATAAAGTGCAGGAGGCGTTCCAGTTTCTGCGGAATCAATTTTTAAGAACTTTTAAGTTGATTCCTCATAGAAAATATTTTTAAGAGTAGGAATTTGTTCTTTATGGAAAAACTTACTTCAACTAAGCTTAAAAGTTCTATTAAAAGAATTCTCATTCTTCTAGGAATTGTTTACTGTGGTCTTGCAGCCCTCATCTTCTTCTTTCAAGATGCCATGGTCTTCATTCCCACCAAAGGCAGCCCGAAGAATAACCCTGCGATAATAAACCTAGAATATGAGGATCTTCTCCTCGATTCAGATGATCACAAAATCAACGCTTGGTTTGTTCCTCACCATTCACCTAAGGGAACAGTCTTTTTTGCTCATGGGAATGCAGGAAACCTTGGCCATAGACTGACAACCGTTCAGCTATGGAATGAACTCGGCTACAACATCATGCTCTATGATTATTCTGGATTCGGAAAGAGTGGAGGAACGGCGAGTGAATTAAATATTTATAAAAATGCAGATGCTGTTTATAATTGGCTAATACAAAAAGGTATTTCACAAGATTCTATTATTGCTCACGGCCGTTCTCTTGGCGGAGCAAGTGCCGCATATATAGCAACTACCAAAAAACTAAAGGGACTTATTTTAGAATCAACTTTTACATCTATACCGGACATGGCGAGCTACCGTTTCCCTTGGCTGCCAACATCTATACTATGTACTACAAAGCTTGATACCGGTGAGCGAGTTAAAAGCTACCAAGGAAAAACTCTTGTTCTTCATTCTCCTGACGACCAAGTTATTCCGTTTCAAATGGGCAAAGAACTAGCAGAGACAACTAGTACAGAGTTAGTTCTTCTTAAGGGAGGTCACAATGACGTCTTTTTACAGAGACAAAGATACAAGTTGGCTTTAGAGAAGTTTCTAAATTCACTTTAACAACGGCTTAAGTACTTCCAATACATTCTGAGCTAATTGCTTTTGGCCTTCAGCATTTGGGTGAATACCATCTGGCAAGTTCTTTGACTTTAAACCTGCAACATCCTTCAACAAAAAGGGAATTAAGTAAATGTCGTTCTCACTATCTAATTCTGAAAAAATAGCTTCAAAGCTTTTCGAATAGTCCACGCCCATATTAGGTGGCAACTTCATACCTGCCAAGAGGATTTTAATTTTAGGGTTTTTCTTTTTGGCCTTATCAATAATTTTTTGAAGGTTTTCTTTAGTAGCTTTTGTATCCAATCCTCGCAGTCCATCATTTGCACCAAGAGCAAGAACCAAAAAATCTACATTCTTTTTGAAGTACCAATCCAACCGACGTAAACCACCTGCCGAGGTATTACCATTTATACCTGCATTGATGACCTCAAACTTGCCTACTTTAGTCAACTCATTCGCTAAAACAGCTGGATAAGCTTCGCTCTTTTGTAGTCCATAGCCCGCTGTCAAACTATCGCCCAAACACAGAACGGTTTGAGTTTCTGCTAAAAGACTAAAGCATAGAAAGAATTGAACTAATAAAAGCTTCATCATCTACTTTTCGTTATAAACGTGAATATCTCTTTGAGGATACGGAATAGAAAAACCTTTTTCGTCAAACATAAGTTTTATCTGTTCTATGAGCTCAAACCTAACTGGCCAGTAGTCTCCATTGTCCACCCATGGTCTTACTACAAAATCTACTGAGTTATCCCCCAAATTGGAAACTGCGACTGTAGGCTCTGGCTCACTCAAAACTTTTTCATGACTTGAAACAATCGACTCTAAAGCTTCTTTCACGGCTTTAATATCATCGTCATAGCCACAGCCAATGACAAGATCGATACGACGAGTTGGCTTAGTCGAGTAGTTTGAGATCTTCCCTCCCGTAATTGAACCATTTGGAACGAACATTTGGACGTTGTCGCCTGTCCTCAAGACCGTATTAAAAAGGTTAACTTCTTCGATAACACCTGAAGTTCCTGCGACTTCAACAAAATGACCAACCTTGTAGGGTTTAAAAAGAATAATCATCACCCCAGATGCAAAGTTTCCCAAAGTATCTTTCAAAGCCATACCTATAGCTAAACCCGCCGCTGCAAGTATAGCGACAAATGAAGTAGTCTTAACTCCAATTTGTTCTAAAGCTGCAAGTATAACTACAACCATCAAAGTGATCTTAATCAAAGCACGGATGAACGACTTGAGAGTATCTTCTACTTTTGATTTCTCCATAACTTTATCTGTCATGGAAAGTATGCCTGAAATAAGAATTCTACCGACAAAGAAAATAAGTAATGCAAAAACTATATTTTTGGCAAAAATAGGCGCTTGTTCGTTTAGAAACTCTTTCGCTTTTTCATCTAGTGAGGCGGCGGCAATAAAAAATAGATTTGGATACATAATAAAAACCATAAGTAAAAAGTTAAGAACTGAAATACTACAAAGTGTTCAAAAGAGATGTAATTTGATTATTATGCTGCCTCAATAGAGAATTTCTAGAGCCCCGTACATACAAAAGGATTTTGAATGGAAGAACTAATACTCGAAGCCAATGGACTCAATCGTTACTACGAAATGGGGAATCACCAACTTCACGTTCTCAAAGATGTTAGTTTCTCTATCACAAAAGGTAAGACTGCTGCTATAGTCGGGCCATCTGGAAGTGGGAAATCCACTTGCTTAAGCATCGCCGCGGGTTTGGATGACCCAAGCTCGGGAATAGTGAATCTATGTGGCAAAAACCTTCAAGAAATGAGTGAAGACGAAAGAGCTGAACTACGCAGTAAAAAAGTTGGTTTCATCTTTCAAGCCTTTCAACTACTTCCAACTCTCACTGCATTGGAAAATGTGATGGTCCCTATGGAACTGCAAGGTAAAGCTGAAGCCAGCACTAAAGCAAAAGCAATACAACTTTTGGAAGAGGTTGGACTCAAAGAGCGCCTCGACCACTACCCTGGACAATTATCTGGCGGTGAACAACAAAGGGTCGCTATCGCCCGTGCCTTTATAAATCAACCTGAAATACTTTTTGCTGATGAACCGACAGGGAACCTCGATACCGAAACAGGCAAAGCTGTTGAAGAAAGTTTGCTAAAACTAAATGAGCAATACGGCACGACGCTAATCATGGTCACACATGACAATGACTTAGCAGCAAAGATGCAACAGATAATTCGCTTAAAAGGTGGAGTTATCTCTCAGTGATTAAAAAATTTTTCTCAAAGTGGTGTTGGACCATGGCATGGAGAGACAGTCGCGCTCACAGAAAACGTATGTTTCTTTTTCTCTCGTGTATATGTCTAGGCGTTGCTGCTTTAGTCGCACTTAGAGCCTTTGGTGATTCTGTTAGAGGTGGTATAATTGAACAATCTCGAGCATTACTTGGTGGCGACCTCTTGGTTAAGAGCCGTCAGCCAATTCCGGATAAATTAACAAAAAGCCTACAAAAAAATTCTGTTAGCGATACCAAAGAATGGCGTTTTGCCTCCATGGCAAAGTTTCCAAACTCTGAAGATAATTCAAGACTAATACAGTTAAGAGGAATTGAGGATGCTTTCCCGCTCTACGGAAATATCGACACCATTCCAGAAGATGCTTCAGCAAAATTTCGTACCATTGAAAATTCTGCACTTATTGATGAATCGCTTATACTTCAGTTCGGTATAAAAGTTGGAGACCCTATAGTTCTTGGAAAACATACCTTTAAAGTCGCCGGTTATATAAAGTCACTACCTGGAGAAAGCTTTATTGTTTCCGAGCTTTCGCCACGAGTTCTTATTAATTTTACAGACATCCCAAAAACTGGCCTTATCGGTTTTGGAAGTCGAGTTAAGTACCGTCACTATTTTAAGCTCCCTGAAAATACCGACAAAAAAGCTCTAAAAAATAAAATGGACGATGCTCAAGTTGACTATGGTGTCCGTTATGAAACTACCGAAGATAGACAAGAAGCCATAGATAAAACTTTATCAAACCTGTTTCACTTTCTAAACTTAGTCGCTTTCATTGCCTTATTACTCGGCGGCACAGGTATAGGTAGCGCCATAAGAGTTCACATAAACTCAAAACTAAAAAATGCCGCAATACTCCGTTGCCTTGGAGCATCAAGATCACAAGCCCTAACCATTTACTTCATCCAAGCTCTTATTATGGGTATCGTTGGCGGACTTCTTGGGAGTCTATTTGGCTTACTACTTCAAGAGTTCATTCCAGTCCTGATCTCTTCATTTTTGCCAATAACCGTTGAAACAAGCTTCTCTATTTCGGCATTACTTTTAGGCACAGTCACCGGTACAATCATTACAGTTCTTTTTGCTTTAACCCCACTACTTAAGCTCAACCAACTTAGTGCAGCAGATAGTTTAAAAAGTGAACTAAACATCAACAGTGTAAAAACTGTTTGGGAAATACCTATCCAACTGTTTCTTGCTAGTCTTATCGTTATCTTTTCTATTTTAAGTGCGAGTACATTTAAAATAGGTCTCTACATGGGTCTCGGCATGTTAGGAGCTCTTTGCTGTCTAGCTCTTTTTGCTTTCATCATGATTAAAATTGTTAAGAAAACCGTATCCGAAACTTTACCCTTCATCTGGAAACAAGGATTAAAAAATCTATTCCGTCCACAAAATCAGTCACTAACACTTATTTGCTCTCTCGGCACTGGGACTTTCTTAATTTGCCTTTTGTACTTAGCTCAAGAAAATATGCTCTATCAAGTCAGAAAAACGGAAAATGGCAATAACCCAAATCTCATTCTCTTTGACATACAAACAGACCAAGTCGCTGGTGTAAAAAGTATTCTAAAAGAGAAAAACCTTAGTGCAATAGATGTCATACCAATAGTCGGCATGCAGCTCAAAAGTATGAAAGGAAAACCTGTAGAGTTCTGGTTATCTGAAAATAAGAAAGTGAAGAGAAAACAAAGAATACCTTCTTGGACTTTGACTAGAACCTATAGGTCAACTTATCGCGACAAGTTACTGGATTCTGAAAAACTATTGGAAGGTAACTTCATCCCAAAATATGACGAAGACTTCTCAAACTCCAAAAATCCTGTCCCTGTTACCGTTGAAGAAGGCATAATGCAAAAAATGAAGTTAAAAGTAGGTGATACCATGACTTTTGACCTTGGGGGAATTGAGCTTCCATGCGTTATCTCTGGTAAGAGAAGTGTTGAATGGATGCAAATGCGCCCAAACTTTTTTGTTCTTTTCCCAGATGGCGTCTTAAACGATGCACCTCAAATGATCGTTTCTATTACGAGAACGCCGGACACCAAAACAGCTGTAGAGCTACAAAAGTCTATCACTAAAAGCTATTCAAACATATCTGTCTTAGATCTCTCGTTGGTCGTTGCGACAGTGAGTAACATGCTCAATAAAGCGTCACTCGCAGTCAAAGTCATGGCTGGCTTTAGCATCATCACAGGCTTAATCATTCTTATCTCTTCACTACACCTGAGCCAATCTCAACGCCTAAGAGAGAATACTCTCTTGAAAGTACTTGGAGCATCTCAAAAACAAGTCCGCTCAATTCTCTTTTCCGAATTTACTTTCTTGGCAATTTTGTCCGCAAATGCAGGCTTAGCACTTGCCTATACTGCAAATTTCATGTTGTCAAAATTTGTCTTTCAAAACTACATGCCTTTTGATTGGCAATTAGTAATTTATACAAACGTCATTCTAAGCACATTAACAATCGTTATCGGCTTACTCGTTTCTAGAAAAACTTATACAAAGACATCACTGGATTTATTGCGTTCTGAAGCTTAATTTCTATAAAGAAAATTGGTTAGATCGGGGAATAAGGGTATGAACACTTCACAACTTAAGATACTTACAGGCTTCATGGCGACAATTGCAGTACTTGCCGCCGCATTACTTTTCGTTGGCAATAAGGGCGATTCAGAAAAAGTTTCAATTGAAGATAATCAACAAAATGTTATAACGGCAAAAGTATCTCCAAAGAAAGATACCGAAAAAACCGCATCGGCAAAAGACATAGATGACTTTTTTAAGACTGTAGAGACGAAAAAAGAAGGTCCAGTTACTAAATCAATCAACAAAGACGTACAGGCCAAAAAAAAGACCGATAGACCTTATCTCCTTCAAGTTTCTAATATCAATAAGAAATTCCCCTTTAAAACTGATTGGTTGTATGATGGCAACTTATTCAAAGCCAGTTTCAATAAGCTTCAAAGACACTTTATACACATATCAGAATCTACATATCAAAGAAGGTCTTCATATGATTCTAAGTTATTCCCTAATTCCTTTCAAAGTACAATAAATTATACAACTGAAGACGGGTTAACAAGCTTAATACATGAGCTAAAGCCTTTTGATTCTAACACTAAGAGAGCATGGTTAACACTTAAAAAAAATGCACTTAATAAAGTATCAACTCTATTTGGCGGGACTTTCACTTCTGAGTTCAAAGGCAATGGGGTAGAGATAAATAAAGCACTACTCAATAATGGCTTGGTCGTGCATTCTTACTTTTTACCCCCAAATAGCTACGCGAATAGCCCTAATGGAAGACTTATAGTTGCATTCAGCGATAGTTTTAAGAAAATACCTGAACCGAATGCTCCAACTGTAATACCGAATATAGAATTGAGAGCTTTTGCAAACTTTATTGAGCTAAATAGAAACTGGCAACTGGATTCAACTCGGCAGGAGCAATTTTTCACTCAAATACATAGTGAAAAGAGAAATCCACACATTATTAAAACACTCAAAACAAAAGTCTTTTATTCTCCTGTTGACCAAAGTAGCTTATTTTCAGTTAAGATATCTGACGAAGGGTTTCCAATTATTTCAGATCCAAAACAAGTTAGCTTGAGCCCCTTGCAACTTGAATCATACCTAAAATGGACTGTCCAAAATGGAAAGATTAAACAAGTTGACGTCATCAACGGCAGTGTAGCTTCTACAATTTGCAAAACCTGGCACCACTTAGGCCACCCTAAAATTTCAGAAATATGCTTACCAGGATATTCTAAAAAACTTCAATATGTCTATGGTTTTTCAAGTGGCCGACTATCCCAAATTTACAAAATCAGTAGTTCCAACCAAGAAGGCAGCAGTGGTACCAACCTCACCCCAAATTATAAAATCTTAGAGTACACATACCTCTCGCGAAACATCAATTATACGTTCAACGCTAAGAAGAAACTTATACGTAGTAATTTTAAATTTGCAGGAAACTCTCTTTATCAATACACGGATGATCCACAATACAGAGAAAGTTCTCATAAGCTCCTGAGCTCCTTTTGGGACAATAACATCAGGTACAATTATGAAGGCAAATCTAAACTTTTAAGAGATGATATAGACTTAGGCAATATTCTTTATGGAGATGCCAATGGTTTTCGCTGGAAACCTCTTCTTAGTTACTCACACGATGAATTGTCAGATAACATCTTAAAGCTAACAAAAAGATCTTTAACAGCATTCAAGGAAACTAACCTTCTCGTAACTCGTGACCGAAACGCTCCACCTTTATCTCGAGATACAAAAGTAAAACCAACGATCGCACAAAATAAAGAAAAGCCTCCAACACTCATAAAAGAGACAAATACGAGCACTTCTGAAACCATCGTGGGTAAAGATCTTAAAAAGTTCTTTACTGGTAAGATGGCAACAAAGGTTTTCACTCAGGTTAAAACAAACGACTTTGAAGCCAAATACATGAAGCCACTCGATGCAGTCTGGACAGATGACCTTAAAAGATCGGCGAGAACCGTCACGCCTCTTGACTTCAATAAATCGACTTCTTTAGAGACTATTTTTCAATTCAGAAAGAAAAAACTAAATAAAATTGTAATGATGTTTTATAATAAAGGTGATGAAGATGTCATCAGTAAAAACGTTTATATCTCAAAACTAAATACTGCTAAACTTGCAGTTAAGTTAATTACTGGTACGGATCCATTCTATAAGCCAAATGCTGGACTAGCAAAAAACTTCCTATACTGGTGGAAAGCCAAAAACTTTCTGATCAAACTTGAGGCCAACTACACTGAA
Organism: Lentisphaeraceae bacterium; assembly: GCA_021232515.1. Taxonomy (GTDB): domain Bacteria; phylum Verrucomicrobiota; class Lentisphaeria; order Lentisphaerales; family Lentisphaeraceae; genus JAKVBD01. Next base: position 57,932 of record JAJPOQ010000039.1, on the reverse strand, counting down.
ACTAGAAAAAACTTTTCTAGTGAATATATAAGGCTTAGTTTTTCTCCCATAGTCGACGGACTAAACCAAGTCAATATAGACAAAGCTAACCAAGATGTGTTGTCTAGCAAAGAGCTACTACAGATGATTACCAAGACTAAAGATGGTTCTGTCGTCATACAGGGTATACCAATGGTTGACCAAGGAGCTAAGGGCTATTGTGCATGTGCTGCGACAGCACGGGTACTCAATTACTATGGCAAAGAAATTGATCAGCATGATATAGCTAAGTTAGCTTCCAGTAGTGCAATGGGAACTGATCCTGATGAGTTAAAGAAAGCTCTTGAGGTTATTTCTAGTAAACTTCGCTTACATACAAATGACATAGTAAAATGTTATATGAGTAGCGATAGAGACAAACAACGATTTGAACAGAAACTCGAAAGAACCTATAAGAAACTTGGTTACACCTATCAATCACCTTTTAAAGTTTCTGAGTTACAAGAAGCATTTAAAATAATGTCCACCGATGAGAGTCGCTACAAAGACTTTAAACGCGGTATAATTAGGCTCATAAATAAAGGACAACCTGTAGTCTGGGCTCTGATGCTTGGGATAATCCCTGAAAGTGATGTTCCTCAAGCACGTGGTGGCCACATGCGTTTAATTATCGGCTACAATGAAATTGAAGACATCATTTTTTATACTGACAGTTGGGGCGCTGGCCATGAGCTGAAAGCAATGAAGATGACAGATGCATTTTGGGTAAGTATGGCACTTTGGGAAATTCGTCCAAGGTAAAAGAATTCTTTCCTAAACAATCATACATGATGAGGATCCATAGCATTGATCAGTAAATATAAAAAAAGGATTCTCTTCAGCGTAGCTTTTTTAAGTATCTTATTTATTCTTTTCTTGTTTCAAAAAATTCAAAAACGATCCAAAGCTTTAGAATATTTAAGTACAGCCTCAAATGTAAGTGTCTCTTATTTACCTCCCAAATGGTACTCAAAGCTACCCGCTCAAATCAAAAAAATGCTGAAGACTTCTTTTGCGATTGATATAGACTTTAGTTATGAAGAAAATGTCGACCTTATACTTGGGAATGTACAAGAAAAGAAACAGATAAGTGCGCAGGAGTTAATCTCTGCAATTCAAGGTTTAGAGTCTATTAACAAACTTTCTTTAAACCTAACTAATAATCAAGAAGCAGATTCACTAAGTTCACTGGACTTTATTTTTAAGTTAAAGTCATCGCCAAAAACACTTCATATCCATGGCGAAAGATTAGTTTTAAATGATCAATTTAGGAGTTTTAAGAATACTGAAGAATTAAGTATTTCAGGTTCCGACATAGCGCCCTCTGTATTTAACAGCATTCAACATATGCAAAGTTTAAAAAAACTTACTTTGCGTACATCCACTTTCATTTCACCTAAACACTTTCAGCATCTTCTAGGCTTAAATAAACTTGAGCACTTATCTCTGGAGGATGTCTTCGCAAAACCTGAAGAATTGAGTTTTTTAGAAGGAATGACGAAGCTAAAATTCCTCAGTTTAGGAACTCCAACAAAAACACTGCTCAGAGAAGGTCGTGCCGAAGGTCAGGTACTTTCCAAGTACTACGACTTGTCTGATGCACTGCAACTGATCACCAATAAAACACAACTTGAATCTGCTGATGTAAATATAAAGCTAACGAAAGAGAATCTGCAGAAGATTCTTAAAATGAAAAGTGTCCCTATCGCTTATTATGATTTACCAGCAAAAATTGATGACTCATTCATAGCTACATTCCAAGACTTTCTCGAAAAGATCCCGGAGAAGAATAACTTCTTGCGCATGGGACTAGTTGATAAAGTTAGCCTCTATAACAATTCTGAAGTTACAGACAAAAGCTTAAAGTTTCTCTCAAAGTTTCCACCGACTTCAATAGATTTCAGAGGGACTTCTCTAAAAAATATTTCGAGTTTACCTTTCGAAAAATTTAACAGAATCCATTTCAGTAAAGAAGTATTCAGTTCTTCACTTATAACCAAACTCAATAACCAAGAGTATGAAGTACTCGACTTCTCAAATACAGACTTTAACGATGAAGACCTTAAACAGCTACTAACTCAAACTCTTCCAAGAGTCATATTCTTAGATAATACAAAAATCACTGATGCATCCTTGGATTTACTTATGAACTTCTACGAAGGTCACCCAAAAGAGCGCATCAAGGTAAGTTTTGGCGATAGAAATATACCAGAAAAGAAACGCTTAAAGTTTCTAAAAAGGGTTCACCAGTGGGGAATGCTCCAAATCTTCTCTAGTCACTTAGATAGAAATATATCCTTTCCTACCTGGGCAGTTCACACTTCTAAAAATGTAGTTCATGATCGAACTGGCCATCTACAGAATTTAGAAGAGTTCTTCCCTCAACTATCTACACTGTCATTTACTGGTAAGAAGATAACCACTAAAGAATGGGACAATCTCACAAAAATTCGTTTACTCTATAATGTTGTGCTCAATTCCCAACAAAGTGGTAACGCTATAAATGAAAGTGTAATACTTAAGAAAATTCATTCTCTAGAAATAAACGTTCCACCTGACACTCCAATACACCTTACAAATCAATTAGAGTCTTGCCGAGTCCATTTACCTAAGGGAATAGATGCCAAAAGTATAATTAGCTTTAAAAATGGTAGCTGCGAAAAATTAATTATCGATGGCTCTGGAAGTTTTGAGCTAAACTCTTTAAAGCATGCGACAGGGCTTAAGTCTCTTATAATAGGTCCATTTATAAAACTTTCCGGCACCTTTCCAAAGCTAGAGTCTCTTGAGTTTTTAAAGACAATGGGAAATCTGAATACTGAGGTATTAGAATCAATCAGCAACTTAACAGGCTTGCTTAAGCTCATATGTAATTGTCAGAAACTTAATAAAGAAATACTCAGCTCTTGGGGCAAAATAATAGCCTTAAATGCACTCGATTTATCCAATGCGCCTTTAAGCTCAAAAGACCTTATTGTTCTTGAAAATTTCGGATCTCTTGAAGTTTTAAAACTCCCCATCAATGAAAATATAAATCAAGAAATACTTACTCATTTAGAACGGATTCCGACGCTCTATAAACTAAGCATACTTGGAACTAGAATTACCGACAAAGCTATCTCTGAAAAATATGAGGCACCCTTAATTTGGGATTTCTTACCATGACTAAAAAAAACTTAATTATCATCATCGCCTTAATCATAGGGCTATTTGCAGTTACTCCGCCGCTACAACAAGACGAGCTCTACCATAATTTTGCCGATAAACGTCATGTTATTTTGTGTACAAATACTTGGGATGTTCTTTCGAACCTACCTTTTATTCTTTTTGGTATTTGGGGTTTGATTATTTCACTCATATCTCACCATAGTAAGGACCTAAAGACTTACCTAATTACTTTTTTCATAGGCTCAATTCTGGTAGGACTGGGCTCAGGCTATTATCACCTAAAACCAAATTCAGAAACCCTCGTTTGGGATAGGCTTCCCATGACTATTTCATTTATGAGTCTCGTCTGTTTAATAATGCATATAACAGATCTAGCAAACCTTGCGAAAAAGCTTTTTCTGCCATTATTAATTTGTGGAATTTCAAGCGTCATTTATTGGGCAATTTATAACGATCTTAAACCTTATATACTTGTCCAATTTGTACCGATGATCTGGATTCCCATACACATCATCAAATCGAAAACTTCATATGCTCCCTACCTTTGGAAACTGATCATTTTCTACACATTCGCAAAAGCTTTAGAAATGGGAGATCGGATCATTTATGAAGCTACTCAGCATCTTGTCAGCGGCCATTCTTTAAAGCATATAAGCGCCAGCCTTTCGATACTTATTGTTGTCCTCTTAACAAAAAAAATATCGACTCCTATGACAGGTTCGAGTGACTAAGCTGTTATAACTTATACAGATCAGATTTATTAGAGAGAGAAAAAATAAGTCTTTTCTAAATAATAAACTCCGGATGTTTATGTTTTTATCTCAAAGTTTTTTTGAGATTCGTAGCGCTGTTCAAATGTGCAACTTTTGAACAGTTATGTGCATAAATAATTGAGGAGTATAACATGCCAGTCGTCAACAAAATACTGAATGGTCTCATTCTAATCACCGCATGTGCAGCATGCATATTTTCGTATGTCCTGTATCAACAAAGAATCGAACTGCGAGAGCGAGCCAATTACCTTTCTAAAGTCATAGTCAAAAATGCCAATGTGATTGACTCTCATGACAAACTTTCAACTGAGATAGGTATTTCTGATACTATAACTGATGAAAAACTCAACTGGCAAAGCTATAAAGACGCAAAACTAAAAGACCTCTCTGCATGGGAAAGTGAAGTTGATAAAATAAACGAAGCCACCGAACAGCTGCTGACTTTAAAACAAGATTTAGCAAAAGAGATAATTGCTATCAATCAAAAGTTTGAGCTTAAGGAGATAGATGAGCATTCACTAAATTCTGTTTTAACTTATCAACAAAACTTAAAGCTTATCAGCCAAGAAATTGATCTACTTAACGCCAAACAAGTCACTATCCTAAATCACTTAAATAGCAACAGTATTCTAAACGGTAGTAATACTCGCATTAGTCTTAAAGCCGCTTCTGATGACATTCAAAAATCATTAGAGAAAATGAATGCTAAAACAAATGAACTCATTACTCAAAAAAATCTTTTAGCTTCTAGTCTCAATGATCTAAACAAAGACCTTGCGACAAAAGATGGCGAAGTTCTTTTTACCCCAAGTTGGAGGACTCTAGACTTTAATAAAGCTAGTCCAGATGAAATACGCCAAGGGTTTCTTATGATTCAAAGTGACTTTAATAAGTTTAGCAAGAAGCTTTATGAACTGACAATCGCAAACAAACAACTAGAAGAACAACGATCGCAACTTGCGACAAAAGAAAATGTTATCCAAGAACTAAATAGCGAAAATGACGAACTTAAAAACAATCACGGTAGAATGAAAGCTGAAGTTGCTAGACTCAGAAGAGACCTGGAGGAACGCAAACGACTTTCAAGTCAAAAACTCCCTACTGATCTAAACGCAAAAGTTATAGAGGTTAATGATCGATTTAACTTTTTTATAATTGATAAAGGCAGGAACAATGGATTAGTCAGAAACGCTAATCTCATCATTCATGATAATGGCAAGTTTGTCTGTAAGGCAGTAGTTACAAAAGTTCTAAAGGGGCAAGCTGTCTGTGATATACTACCAAACGCTGCGACAAAAGAGCTCATGCTACCGACAACAGGCTTTACTGCTGTCCCTCTAAACTAGCAACATCCCATAGGTGGGATAAACTTAGGCGGTTCATTCCCACCTTCATATTCAGGATGAGGTTCTGAACAGTTCCAACAAGCTTGAAAGTTATATGCAACAGACTCTTTACACTTAGGACAATCCCAACCTAAAGACTGGTTGAAAAGTTCTCCGACAAATGTGACTTGCTCCATCTTCTTTTGAAACGTTTCCATTTTCTCTGGAGACGTATCTTTCGATGTTTCAGTCATAACTTGCTTAATGAAGACGCCTTCTTGAGTCGGAACTTTATGATTGTGCTGACAATCTTGACACTCAAGGTTCCACTCTTTACGATCAAAAATGAGCATCATCTTCTTTATAAAGTTTGATGGGATAAGTTTCTCCGTTAGGTGAAACTCTCCATGAGTCTTACACTCTGGGCACTTACAGGCTAAAAGAGGCCCGTGATTTACTACTGCTAATGTTGACATTTTTCTCCTAAAACATCTCCCAAGATAAACTTGGGAGATTTATAAACAATATTAAAAACTTACGCGCCAACCAACTGTTAGGATATAATCCGTTTCAAGGTTTGGTCCTTCAAGCTGCTGATAAAATGGCATACCAAACTCTAATCCTAAGTTATGCCCCTTTAAAGCTCCTTCAGTGAAAAGATAATTACCACCAATATAAGCATCTGCTCTAGTTCCACCCCGTAAATCATGATCTGCTGTAGGCATCATATTTACACGGCCTACAAGCTCATCATCGTGACCATTGTAGTCATTCCAACTATTTAGCTCAATACGACCTGAAAGGCTAAAGTTTCTAGTGATTTTTCTAGATAACCAAGTGTTAAACTTTATGCTGTCACCTTGGCTATAACCTTGGCTATTTCTACCCAAAGGAATTGTACCGATTACTTGTGCGCCATAACCAAGTGTGTCTGTATGACCGGCAATCGTTATACCAGGCATAAGGTCAAATGTACCAGAACCAAGCTGCATAGGATAACCTTGACGTAATTCATTTCCCATAGACATAGGGTTTTTACCCTGTTCTTCATAGCTACCGGTTGGTAAACTTAGGCCAAGATTAAATATAACTTCTAGGTCATCATTCTTATAAAGTCGATACAAACTACCGAGTTTTATGTCACCAAAACCATCACTTCTCGTTGAGAATTTATTCTCTGGTCCAGTTCCACCCATCATTCTAGCCGAACTATCCATACTTTTCTCAAGCCATGGAATCATCAAGCTCATGGTGAGATCATCTGTTACGCCGTACATAGTACCAAGCATATGCATTTTCATTGTCATTTGACGAGGAACCATAGGGTATTTACCCGCCATCATAGGACCATTAGCATCTGAACGACTAACACGGTCTGTCCCTTTTCTCAAACCATCCATATCCATATACATGAACCTGTATGAGAACATCCAAGATCCTTCTTCGTGTAAATGACTACCCATCACACCTATTGGCGCGTGTTGATGAGCTTGGTTATGATGATTGTGATCAATATGTGAACCATGCTCTTCGGCACTAAGACCGAAAGTGAAAAATACTAAAAATATAGAAAATATTTTCATTCTTATCTCTTATAATTGAAATTATTTGGTACTTCTTCCCAACTCATTTGATGATGGGTTATAACTTTTGATTATGAGAGAGTTTCTAGAGGAACTTTATGAATCTTATTGATTACTTCTATTAATATGAAATCCATTTTATTAGCTATATTAACTAATGTGTATACATAAAGCTTTTCTGTAGCTTTTTCTGAGTCTAAACCCAAATGCTTTTGGACTAAAAAAGACTCGTCTGAGTCTAACCCTCCACAACCACTTTTCTTAATAACTATTAACTGCTGTGTTTCTGAATTTTCATCACTACAACAAGTAACTTCTTCAACGATTTTAAATTTATCATTTGGCTCTGAGCAACACTCTATGGAAACTTCAGCAGTATGAACACACATACAATTTGGGAGTTCTTTACCTATGATGTCACAGTGACAACCATGACCTTTGCAGGGAAATAAATAGGCAACTTCAAATCTATCACAAACCTCTCGAACTACAGAACTAAAGCCTCCTGAAGACAAAAGGTATATCATTGTCAATGCTAGAGTTATGCTTCGTGAGTACTGTGATAATTTTTTCATGGAATCTTAATACTTCTAAAAAGCAAGAATTCCAACCTCTAATGAATTACTTGCTATTTAAAAGAGAAAATAAAACTCTCTTTGCCTGCAAGTGTCCTTGGTTGGCCGCTTTCTCAAACCAAAAAGCTGCGGTTTCATTATCCGGTTTTACCCCTATACCATATTTATAACATAGCCCAAGAGAATATTGAGAATCTTTATTACCCTTTCTAGCTTTTATTTTAAGGCTTTTCATTTTCTCAGCCTCAATCAGAAATTTAGGTTTAGTACCTAAGTATAAATTTGGAGTGTCTTGAACAGAATTACCTTGTCTACTTCTTGCTGCAGCAAGAGCGTCATTTCGCTGACGTAAATATTCTTCGTTTCTTTGATCCTCATCAATTGGCTCTTTCTTTACGTCTTCACTGTCAAACCAACTACAAGAAGTCATCATAAAAAGTAGGCATAATAAGCTTAAGTATTTCATATTAAGTCTTTAGAATTAAATTTGAGTTACAAAAAATATTAACTTCTATTAACTCATCTACAAATCTCCTACTTCATGATCCATGAAGATTTATAACTACCTACTCATAATTCATATAGATAACAACACCAAAACAACTATAAACAATCAAGGAAATAACTTTAAAATGATTCTACTAAACAAAAACACAACACTATTAAAATTAGAGGTTGCAACTTTAACAGGTATGGGAATATTCTTGCATCGAATTTAAAGTGACTAGGTATACATCGTCTATGTTTGGCCCTCCACAAGTTGACCCTCCAAGCCATAAAATTTTTGAAGAAATGGGCTCTGAAAATATAGTTCAACTACTTGAAGATTTTTATGATGAACTGGGTCAATCAGAAATAAAGTCAATGTTTCCCGAAGACTTAAAAGCTGCATCCAGAAAATCCGCCGCCTTCTTTATCGGGCTTTGTGGTGGCCCTCCTCTTTATCACCAACTCTATGGTCACCCACGATTACGCGCTCGTCATATGCCTTTTACAATAGATGAAAGAGCTAAAGATGTTTGGCTTAACTGTTTTGAGAAGGTTTTAGTGGACTCCAAGGAAAAATATAATTTTCCAGAAGACTGTCTTCCTGGTTTCTTAAATTTCCTCAAGGGCTTTTCTCCTTGGATGGTTAATTCATAATCTGTTGATTATTTTCAGAAAAAACTTTTCTTGTGTTAATTTTCAGTATAGATTATATGAGTTATAATTAAAATTTGGTTATTTAATGAATACTCAAGGTTTGATCAAACAACAGATCCAAGAAATGGATCGTCATAAATGGATTGAATCCGAAAAAGCTGGCTACGACCTTGGTCAAGAAGCTTTTCTCGATTGGATTGAAAACCATATGGATATTTCTGAAAAGAAATCTAGTAAGAATATAAAGACTACTGCCAAAAAAGAGCCAGCCAAATAGTTTCTTGTGAACTACTGGTTTCAACCACTTTATGCTCTTCATGTTTAGGAATAAGTAAACTATCCCCTTTCTTCAGGACTTTTCTAGATCCATCCTTGTACTCAATAGTCGCTTCGCCGTCCAAAAGGACTACCCACTCGTTATCTTCTTGATCGTACCAATAGTCATCAGGAGTTACATGGCCTTTTGAAACTATTCTTTCTAAACGAAAGTTTTTTTCATTCAAAATAGTTTCAAGAAACTCTTCTTTTAAGGGAAGTGAAGAAACATCAAAAATATTCATTTCTATGCAGGAAGCTCTTCTAAAACAAGATTGATCCAGTAACTCGTACCTGTAATGATGACGTCATCATTAAAATCATAATGAGGATTGTGAAGCATACAGCCACTTTCTCCTGGGCCATTTCCAAGCCAAACGTAACAACCTGGCTTTTCTTGAAGCATCATACCAAAGTCTTCACTTGCTAAACTTGGAGGTTCATCCAGCAAAACATCTTCTTTAGAAATAGTTGCTAAAGCTGCTTTAGTTGAAATAGCTGCTGCCTCTTTATCATTTACTGTCGGAGGGTAGCCTTCGCGGTATTCCAATTCATAACTACAATTGTTTGACTCGCATATACCTTTACTTATTTCATGAATTCGACGAACAATAAGCTCTTTAACATCTTTCTTAAAAGTTCTCACCGATGCACGAATAACTGCTTCGTCTGGAATAACATTATAGGCTTCACCTGCGTGTATCTGCGTAATAGAAACCACCGATTGTTCTAGTGGGTTCATACTCCGAGAGTGAATTTGCTGAAGAGCAGTAACTAAGTGAGTTGCAGTAATCAAAGGATCATTGGTTAAATGAGGCATAGCCGCGTGGCCACCTTTACCTTTAACAACGAGGTCAAATCTATCTGCAGCGGCCATAACAGGCCCTGTTCGTATTGAAATACTACCAGCTTTTTGACCTGGCCAGTTATGCATGCCATAAACTCTTTTGGCTGGGAAACGATCGAATAAGCCTTCGTCGATCATGTAGCCTGCGCCACCTTCATTTTCTTCTGCTGGCTGGAAGATACAAAATACAGTGCCTGAAAATTCACGATACTTAGCAAGATACTTTGCAGCAGCAAGCAACATGGTAGTGTGACCGTCATGTCCACAAGCATGCATTTTCCCATGATTTTTAGAAGAGTAGTCGAAATCGTTCTTCTCAAGTATATCCAGAGCATCTAAATCAGCTCTAAGAGCAATCGAGTCATCGCTTTTATATTTACCACGAATAACTGCGACAATACCAGTCGTTGCTATACCCGTATGGAGTTCATCTACTTGAAATGATTTTAGTTTCTCTGCGACAAAGGCAGATGTCTTATTTTCTTCAAAAGCAGTTTCTGGGTTAGCATGAATTTCATGGCGCCACTCTTTAAATTCATCTAACCACTCGCTTAAAGTTTCAACTAGCGGCATAAAGTCTCGAGTCTAATAATTTGGATTGTAAAAGTCTTACCAATCTTCTTTCTCAACTTCAGCGCCACCTTTTTTGTCAGTATAGATGTTAAAGATCACTCTTTCGAAAGCTCTCAAGTCAAACTCTCCATCACCAAAATTCTCACTACTACCAGTGATTTTACCGTCTTTAAATGACTTTAGCTTCAGAGTTATACGTCCCATACTATTTGCAAAATAAGCTTCAACATCGCCTCTATTTCGACGTGGCTTTTCGTACCCTTCTTCTCCAAGAACAATAGATGCGATGCGATCAGTAGGAATAGTTAAAGGAGCAAATGGAGTCTCAAAAACAACTTTACCTTCTTTAATTGTTTTCAGTGCACCAGTTACGTTGTCTTTGTTCACAAATAAAATGGAATCTTTACTTTTTATTTCTTGCTTAGTTTTATTACCAATTGCGCCATTCCATTGATTAACACGAATATTGGAAAGTCGTATATCTCCTTGGTGAGAATAGAATAAAACCCCGGTTCCTTTTCCAGCAAAATTACCGGGATCATTTATCTGTTTCACAACTTTATCATCGATTAGAATAAGAATGCTTTTCTTTTCTTTATCAGTACGAATCGATACTTTAAACTTGTCATTCAGGCTATTTAGATTAAACGAACCAAGTTGGTCACTACCTTCATGATTACTGTATCTTTGAACATAACAATAACGGTTATTCATAACTAGTTGGTAGCAGTTACCACCAGAACTGTGCACTCTGTCTGTATAGAAGTGAACTTGAAAGTTTAGACGGCTCTTCCAAGAGATTGTAAATTCTAAGTTAGACTTATCTGGAAGCTTCACGTCTTTACCAACGCCACCATATTGTCTTGTATTGTATAGGTAGTCATCCTTAAATGACCAAGATCCACGGTTCGCAACTTGCCACTCATCTAAACTATTTGGGCCTTCAAAAATGGCCTTACTTTCTCCTCCACCTGAATGGATCGCTTGAATCATTGGGCGCTCGAGTTTTATTTTACCTGCGTACCAAGTATCCAAAATAAGGTATTCTTCATTGAGTTCATCAATTAAACCAAATAGTTTATCGCCATTTGTAAGTGTTATATCAGTAACACCTGAACGACGAAGAGTAACTGGTATATGACCAAATGAAACTTTGTCTAAGTTGTCTTTCTTGAACAAAATACTTGAGAGGGCATCTGGATGAGACCAAGTTAAAGCTTTGTCATCAATTGTAACTAATTTCCCTTTAAAGTAGTCACCACTGATAAATTTGATATCATCAGGTTTTTCACGTTTTGCTTCACCATCTTCTTGTGGCCCGGCAACTTCTATTACATTTTTAACTTCACTCTTTTCAGCTTCGTTTATTTCTAATTGAGCGAATAATGAACTGCCGATCATCAAAGCTGATGTGAACGCAACTAATCCTTGCTTAAACATGTACTACCTCTTTTTAACGTTCATAAATTGGTAAAAACCTATAATTCAACGCCAGCGACAATAGCGCTGAAGACGTTGAGAAAACTATTCCATGACTACCACTCCAAGCTCCATTTGGGCTCTGACGAGATGCTAAGGCCTTTATATTGATTTTATTCCATTTTTTCCACTCTTCAATATCTGACTGAAAAAGAGCTTGTGGAGCATAGTAAACATAATAGTAATAATAGTGGTCGGAGTCATAACCTTTTTTCTTTAAATAACCTAGAGCGCCTTTCCAAACTTTGGACGTCTTTCTTTTCCCTAAGGCATAAACCAAAGTACCAATAGCTGTCCGTGGAGTATTTGAGCCACCAGGACTAGTATAGCCAAAACCGCCATCACTACTCTGGCAACGTTTATAGTAGTCCATCCCTTTATTCAAAGCATCTTGTGGGACGCCTACTCCTGCATTTCTAGCAGCAAATAAAGCAACCATACATGCCCCCGCCGCAGTTGTATCTGCATCCCTGCCAGAAGGACTATATCTCCATGAATTATAAGGGTTGCGAGCTTGAGATGACAATAAGAGTTTCACAGCTTTTTCCAAAGCTATACCGACCTTAGGGTCTGTAACTGCGCCATACACCTCAGCCAAAGCCAAAGTTGCAAAGCCATGGTTGTACATAGACGAACCAATCATACCAGTTGAAGAGTTTTGCTGTTTTAAAACATAGTCTATCGATTTTTTAATTGTCGAAGCATAAGGTCCATAGTTTGGATCTTCTCCATGCGCAAGTAAAGCCAAAATTGCCAAACCGACCACACCCGGTTCTCTCGAGTAATAATCACTCCCCCACGTTCCATTTGGCTGTTGGTTTTTAACTAAATACTCTAAACCTTTTTTATACATCTTCTCGACTTGTGGTGGTACTGGATCGCCCACTGTTTTACCAAAAATAGATTGACCAAGTATACTGCTCGGTAAAACCATTAAGGCAAAAATGAAAAATAACTTAATCAATTTCGGCCTCCACTTCTTTAAAGTATGATTCTAGTGCTTCTCTAAACTCTACAGGAACTTCATCGAGAGAAATACCAGTTCTCTTTTCTGACGATTTATCTGCTACTTGATCCCCTTTAGAAGAACCACTCACGTCACTTACATCCGAAACTTGCCCACCACTGTTATTACCACCTGGCTGAGTGCCGCCTTGTCCTCTTCCTTGCTGTTGAATCATCTGCTGCATCATCATAGACATCATAGATGAACCACTGCCACCACCCTGATTATTTGCGTCGAATAAAGAAATTAGCAGTTCAATAGCGGCGGACTCTGCAGCTAGAGTGTTCACTCCACTTTTGTGTCGCTTGAGTAAACGTTCTGCTTCATCCATAGCATTTGCAGCACCGTCTATTAATTCTGTAGATTTTGACTCTTTAAGTTTCTTGTGAATTTCGACTAACTTTTCACGATTCTCTTTTTGGCGACCACTCAACTCTTCCGTCGCCTTCTCGTGATCCTTTTTGGACTTTTCTTTATCCTTTTCTTCTTCTTTCTTCCATTCAACAAATTTTGTCTCATTGTGAAGATCTTGCTCTTCTTCAATTATTCTTATGATCGCTAACAGGAGCTCCATATTATCCTGCTGATTTTGGCTCTCATTTTGATCTTGATTCTTATCGTCTTCTTTAGGCTTAGAATCAAGCATCTCAGCCCAATCATTTATTTGCTTAGCCCACTTTTGAGTAGGCTTGATCGCTGCACTCGCTTTATTCAGCTCAATCAGCATTGCCAATTCTTTTAGTTCTTCATCGACATTTTTCTGTTCCATGTCGTCAATAACGAGCTTATATTTATCAATCTTTGTTCTCGCATAAAAACTTGCTATCTCTAAACGAATACTCGTAAGAGGCTTGTTTATTTCTTCTTTTTGAACCTTTAACACTTTATCATTTAACTGCTTCAGTTCATTGGGCAAGTCTTCAAAATTCATACCAACAGACTGAACAAACAATTTTTGAAGGTCTTTAGAAGCTGACTTTTCTTTTTTGCTCATACTTCGCAAACGAGCAGCAAAGTTTCGAAGTGTGGCTTTCTTCATATTCTCATCGAAGTCTTTAGATAACCTTCTCAGCTTACGCAGAACTTCTTGCTGCTTCTTTATCGCCGACTTTAAGCCTTCTAAACGCAAACCAGATGAGGCGCTCTCTTCTTGACCTGCTTGTGCCAAGCTTTCTTGAATCTCTGACATTTCATTTTCTTCGAGTTCATTGAGCTCATCCATCATTTCAGTCCACTCACGAAGCTGATCTTCTTGAAATTCATCATTCTTAAGAGCTTCTTCAATAAGCCCCATCCCTTCATCGATGAGCTGCTCCATTTTACGAGCATTGGCTTTCTCTGCATCTAAAGCTTCTTCTAAACCTTCAGTTCCTTTTTCCGAGTTTAGATCATCTAGATCCATATCCGCAAGCTGTAAATTCTTTTGCAAGTTCTCATCTTCTTGCATACCTATTCCTTCAAGCTTCGAACTAAGAGAATCAAAACGTTCTTGAATCAATTTTGCATGCTCTTCTTTGCTCAAAACAAATATTTTATATTCAGCAGAAACTATATCTTTTCTATCTGGTAAATAATCATTGGTTAAAGCTCGAATTTTGACACTACTTCCTTCTGGAATACCAAGCTGCTTAGGAGCAAAGATGAATTCACCGTCCAAAGTCTTACTCTTCGGAGAACCAGTAATCACTACATGCTTATAAGTCTTTGAATAATTGGCATTTTTACCGATTTGAACTTCGTATTCTAAATGGATGTAACGCACGCCATAGTTATCTGATGCTGAAATAGGCAAAGGAAGTGTTTCTGCTGCTAAAAGAGCTACTGCTCTACTTACATTTTTAAATTCAACTTGTGGAGCTTCATCTACAAATGTATTTACATTCAATTTAAACGGCTCTTTTTCTTTGAAGTCATACTTGTCCAACCAAGTAACAAAAAATTGGCTTTTATCTGCTGCTGAGATAAGCGAACTCTCAAAAGTTTTCTCTTCAACTTTCTTAATGAGTGAAAGTTTTTCCTGTTTATAATTAGCCAAAGTTTTCTCTATAAATGCTAACTGATCATCCACTTCTATTTTTGCTAATTTCGCGGCATCACTAGGTTTCAACTTAAAAAGCTCTACTTGTTTCAAGTCATTACTACTTTGCCCTTGGATCTTTAAGCTACTTCCCTCTAAGAGATCTAGAGAGTTACCCTGTAAATCAATAATCTTAGCTTCATGCTGTAAATACGTTGGCATACTTACAACCGCTTGTATCTCTGTTAATGCAGGACGGTGAACCGGGATAATTTTCACTTTCTGAGTGAAGTCAAATGAAGATATAACTAAAAAGTTTTCTTCTGTCTGCCCAACTATTTCAAGAGTCACTTTTTCATCGCTTAAACTAGCAACAAACTCTTTTTGTCCTTCAAACCTATAACTAATTTCATCTGGCTTCATTGACGATGTTTCGTGCACAGATACGTCCACGGTGAATGCTTCACCGTGAAGAACAATCATCTCTTTTGGCAAGTCGTTTAATTGTACAAAAGTAAAACGACTTACTTCACTAAAAGGGTTTACCCAGCGCTGAAAAGTATTTACTACAGCGCGATTATCAATCATCACAAAAGCAATTAACACGACTATACCAATGAGCATCTTCTTCAGGTTCCCATTTCTATTTGAAATAGAAACTGCCTGTTCAAAGTTCAGATCGTTAGTTTCATTTGCAACTTGTTTCACCGCGGCTCGACACAGTTCTGGGGAAATATTGTCTGGGCGAGCTTTTTCATCAGATAACTCAACTGCCCCCTGAAGAGAATCTCCCAATTGTGGGTAATGTTTTTGAATAAGACCAATTATTTCAAATGGCGATTTCTTGGTTTGTGCTCTCTGTTTGAAATAAGCCACCAAACTAACGATGAAGCTACCAAGAGTTGCAACTAACAAAACCAATCGAACAAATGGACTAGTATCCCATAGGCGATCAGAGACATACAAACAACAAATTGAAAGTAAAAAGACTGCTACACTGGCAAAGAAAATAGAAGAGAACTCAACGTTCAACCAACGTCTCTCCGTAGAGTTCAGCTTCTTCGCTAACTCTTCAGGCAAATTCATTTTTTCGAGTTTCATATTTTCCTCCTCATACTAAGCCAATCTTTTTACGAGTGACCCAGTAAACCGCTGACAGTAAGACAATTATACATCCCCACCACCATTGATTCCAAATTCTAAATCGCAATTCTCTAGGTTTCTCTTCTGGAAGGTTCTTTATTAGCGAAACAACTTTATCTATTTGAGTGACATCGAAGTGCTTACCATTACTGATTCTCGAGATGTCTTTAAGAGTTTCAAAGTCCGCGGGCTCTCCAACCTTTTCCAGAGTTTCTCCTGAAACATTTAAGACAGTTTCGTAAGTCACACTTTTATCTTTAGACTTTATGGAGACCTTATACTCACCTATCTCTTCAGCCTTGAAGAAGCCTTTATATAAACCCCAATCACCCTTTTCTTCTGTCAGACTAAACTGACTTTCAATTTTCCCTGGAGAAACTACCTGGCAAATGATCTCTGCTTCTGTTTTGGGGAAGCCTGCTTTATCCAAAATAGTAGCTTGTAAATCAACCTGATCTCCGATTGTGATTCTTTCTGGGTTATAAAAAAGTCTAACCTGTTTCGAGTATGACATATGACGCTTATTCGCCATCCATCTTACTACTTGCCCCCAGAATCGATAGTGGTACTTGTCTTCAACACCTTTTCGCCAACGCCAAGCACTGTCTGTTCCTAGAAATAAAGTATTACCATTGCCAAATGGGCGAGTAACTAACAAAGGCATCCGTCCCCATTCATTTCTTAAACTACTGTGAACCGCAAGAACGTTTGAGCCTATTTTGGCTTTCTTAACTGCTGTATTCCAATAAAATCCTGGAAGCTGTTTCCATAGAGCCGAGTTCCCTGAAACTGTATCGCTTAATAAAGTAAGTAAATGATCGCGGCCTTGAGTCGTCAAAAGTAACTTAGACTCTACTTGAAAAGCTTTACCACTTGGAGACTTTTCATCGTATATAACTGGAATAAGCTCTTCCAAACTCGTGTCCAAAACACTCAAGTGGTTACCGCTATTCCCTGGCATAAAAACAACACCACTACCCTGTTTCTCAACTAAAGCTCGAATCATATCAAAATGCTCTTTCTTAAGTTGGTTTGGTCCGGTTCCTATATCACCTAAAAAGACCACATCATAAGACGAAAGCTCTTCTTTACTTTCAGGGAATGTCGCTAGATAACCTTCACCGGCTCCCTGTTTCATATTTTTTTGGTGCATGAGAACAGTATGAACTGTCACTCCAGGGTCTCGCATAAGAGCATTTCTTAAGTAGCGGTACTCCCATCTTGGCAGTGTATCTACCACTAAAACCTTCAATTGTTCTTGGCGAACATTTATAGAAAAGGCTTTCTTGTTATTCTTAGTATTTATCTCTTCTCTAAAAGTAGGAACAGATAGCTCAAAGTCATATTTTCCTTCAAACTTTGGCTGCCAAACTATAGAATCTGAAATTTGCTTACCAGCAGGAACTCTGACTGATTTGGTTAATTGAATTAAACGGGAATTTTTCAAAGTAACCGTCACTGAAACTTCTCGATCTAAATAATTTCTTAGCGTGAACGGAATCATTACTTTCTCATTAACCAAACCAAAAGTAGGAGCATCCACTTTTTCGACAATCAGATCTGGTAAGTACTTATCACTGCCTGAAGAAACAGTAAATACCGGTACACCACGAGATCTGTACTTTATCGCCGCATCAAGCGGGTTCTCACCTTCATTCCAAGCTCCATCACTAACCAAAACAACTGATCTAAGTTTATCTAACTGATCAAGAGTTGATTTTAAAGGAGCGGATAAATCTGTTGACGTTGTGTTACTGTGGTTACCTGCGAAGCTTTCTATCGTTACATTAAACTTTTCAGAAAGGTCGTCATTGAATCCTGAACCCAATAAAGCCTTAACTTGAGTTTCTCTACTGATCACATCTCCAGAACTAGCAAGAACATCTTTTGTTTTCATACTTCCAGATACATCGTAAAGAATTTTAAGTTGAGGCTTTTCCTTTTTCTCTACTATCTTCACCAACTCAGGTTCAAAAAGTGTAAATAAAACCATACCGACCAATAGTAAACGAAGTGTTTCCACAAAGATCATCGATTTCTTGTTAACCGCGTGCCTAACATTATTTACAAAAAACCAAAGGAATAACATCAAGGTCAGTACAACCGCAATTATATCTAAGGTCTCTATACTTGTTGAAAACCTATTCATGCGGTCACCTCTTTCACTAGAGGTCTTTGCAGTGTTAAAAACCCTTCAACTGCAAGGAAGATAAGTATCAACAATGCAAACAAAGAAAACATTTCACTTTGAGTATCGTCTTCTTCTGCACTACTCGAGTTGTTAAACATACTAAACTCATGACCATCGAAGATTTGCTCTAAACTTTCTTCATCAACTAAGGCTTCGCCATCTTCATAGGCTGGTCTATTTAGAACGTAAACATCGTTTTCTTTCTGGTAAACACCCGCGTGAAGTGACTTCACCGCACTATCTTTATCACCAAGTAATACTTCAAGATTAGCCAATTGCTGATCATAACGAGAGCTCTCAAAGTAAACTGAACTAAATTTCTTTGAACCCTCAGAAACCAAACGACTGAGCATTGGTAGTAAAACTGCACCTTTATACAAGTCGGACCATTTTTTAGATAAATTTGTAGAGCAATAGTAGATCGTCCCTCGACCAAGACCTATGCGGCTCAAAAAAGCTTGTCCATCTTCATATGAAGCCAATACTTGACCAGGGCTTTTGATTAACTGTCTTGTAGTCACTTTTAACTTTGAAACTGGTAAAGACTCTCCTTGCAAGCTGTCTGCGAGAGGGCCGATAGCTTCATTCCAATCACCAATTTTATACTCTTCTGCATTTTCGATAGCACCAAATTCTAATTGAGAAAAGAGTTTAGAATCTTTTACATGCTGGGCAAAAACTAAAAGCTGGCCACCATTTTTTACATACCTGATCAGCTGCAACTCTAACTGCTCTTCTATTTCAGGTTTATCCCAAATAATTAGCGAATAGTCATTTATACTTTTTGTTAGCAGTACATTTGAGTCTAGGACTTCTGAGTTTGAAAACCCTCCACGAGGAGGAGCTGCAGCAAGAGCTAATAATCGAGAGTGTTTTTCCTGAGAGACTATCGCTGTATTTAGTTCAACATGTTTGCCATAAGCAAAGTAACCAAAATTGTCTCCAGGTTGCTTATCATCTGGTAAACTAAAAGATCCAAAACCGCCGTCATCTCCAGATGCTAGTTCAAACTGATGTGTCAACAAGAGGGAGTCTTGAGTCATACTTATTTGCTTAACAGTCTCTGCACCATTTAAGTTTACTGCTAACTGGATAGTTTCAGGACCTGTGTAGTTTCGTGCTACCTGAAGAGTCACTTCTAAGATCTCTCTTTTCTCAAGCTTAACTCTTCTCGTGCTTTTAATCGAAATCGACTTATTTTTACTTGGTTGATTACTTAGTGCTAAAACTCTAAAAGCAACGTTAGATTTCAAATTTTTAAAATCGGCATTCAAAGTTGCCCAGTCTTGACTTTCTGGCTGCCAACTGTTCATCTGCAGATCTGTAGTCAACCATAATTCACAATTACCGGGATTCGCAGAGAGGATATAATCATAAGCTGAAGAGACCATATCCTTCATACTTGCTCCTGCATCTGTTACGCCAAACAAAACTGGATCGCTCAATGACTTTGTATCTTTTAAAAAAATTGGTTTTAAAGTACTGCTATCAATAACCACAAAGCTTGTTCCGGAAGGCATCTTTGCCGCTGTTTCCTGAATGAGTGCGACAGACTTCTGTACCTTATTGACCTGACCTGAATCATCTAAAGAAGACATACTAGAAGATCTATCCAATAAAATAATAACGGTCTCAGAGTCTCCACTAAACGCTGAGCCTAACCAACCTCCACTTAATGGTCGAGCTAAAGCCATTGCTAAAAATAACAAGGCTAAACAACGACAGGTCAAGATCAAAATTTCTCGCAGTTTAGCAAACTTGGTAGAACTTCTCTTTGCTCTAAAAAGGAAATCCATGGCGGCCCATTTCATCGGCGTGTAACGCATTCTATTGATTAGATGAATCAAAACAGGCAATGCAACAAAAGGGACTAAAATCCAAAATAAAAGCGGTTCAATAAACGTCATTTCTTAGAACCTCTAAGTCTATTTAAGAGGAACTCTGAAAGTACGCCTTCAGCGCCTTCTCCAGGAACTGCTAAGTGATACTCAACGTTATGAGATAAACAGCCATCATGAAATTCTTTGAGATAATTATTAAATTCTTTTAAGTATCTGCCCTTAATACTAGCAGGATCAGCAATTAAAGATTCTCCACCTTCCATATCCTCAAAGCGAACTGGACGAGTTAAGTCGAACTCCATTTCAGCTTTGTCGATTAAATGGAAAACTGCTACGTCGTGTTTCTTATAGTGAAGATGAGAAAAACAATCAATTAGCTTATTAACATCTGAGAAAAAGTCTGAAAAGATAATGACCATTGCTCTACGACGAATCTTGCCTGCAAGGTTATGTAGAGTTGTGATGAGGTCTGTCTGTCCGCTTGGCTGTAAATCACCCAAGGTTTCATAAATAGCATAAAGGTGTTTAGGACTTGTTCTTGGCGGCAAATCCTTAATCATCTTATCGTTAAAAGCCTGTAAGCCAACAGAATCGCCTTGTTGAACGAGTAGTTGAGCTAGAGTCGCGACCAGTTTTTGAGCAAACTTAAACTTAGTGTCATCTTCGCCAGCAAAATTCATAGAACCACTGCAGTCAAAGACCATATAAGCTCTTAGATTTGTATCTGCCTCGAATTCTTTAACAAAGTGCTTTTCCGTTCGAGCAAAAACTCGCCAATCGATATTTCGAATATCGTCGCCTTGAACATATTTACGGTACTGGGAAAACTCTACGCTAGAGCCTCTATGTGGGCTTTTATGCCTTCCGGCAAAGCCTCCTTCCATGAACCTTCTTGCTTCTACAGTTAAACGGCCAAGTTTTGCTAATAGTTCAGGGTCAAGGAAATCTCTTTTCTTGATCTCTTTCACTAGTTACTGCCACTAACTTCCTTGACTAGTCTACGAACGACTTCACTTGCTGTGATGCCCTCACTTTCCGCCTGAAATGTTAGCTGAAGCCTGTGAACTAAAACCGCTTCTGTCACAGCATTTACATCTTCCATGCGGACCATATAACTACCATTTAGAGCTGAGTGTGTTTTCGCACCCAAGATCAAGTATTGAACTGCACGAGGGCCAGCGCCCCAGTTAATCAGACTATTCACCCACTCTGGAGAATCATCGCCCGGTCTAGTAAAACGAACTAAATTTACAACATACTCATAAATGTGATCTGGCACTGGAATTCTTCTTACAAGCTTTTGAAACTCTTGGATTTTTTCACCAGTAATCAACGCTTCAAGCTCTGGTTTTTCTCCACCAGTCGTCTTCTTCGCAACGTTCAATTCATCTTCTTTTGATGGATAACCAACCTCAATAAAAAACATAAAGCGGTCAAGTTGTGCTTCCGGCAATGGATAAGTACCTTCCTGCTCAATCGGGTTTTGAGTTGCTAGAACAAAAAATGGCAATGGAAGTTCATGCGTTCTTCCAACAACAGTCACTTTATGCTCCTGCATTGCTTCAAGCAAAGCAGCCTGAGTTTTAGCCGATGTTCTGTTTATCTCATCCGCGAGGACAATATTTGAAAATACAGGACCTTTAACAAAGTGGAATTCTTTACGACCAGCTTCTGTTTCCTGAAGTATATCTGTACCGGTTATATCTGAGGGCATAAGGTCAGGAGTAAACTGAATTCTACTGAAATCCAAGTGCATTGTTTTTGCCAAAGACTGAACCATCAAAGTCTTCGCTAAGCCTGGGACTCCCATCAACAAACCATGTCCTTGAGCAAAGATACAGATAAGCAGTTTCTCAATAACATCTTCTTGCCCGTGAATCACTTTCTTCATCTCTGAAACTATTCTATCGTAAGAAGCTTTTAGCTCGTCAATGGCTTGTACATCGTCCTGATTAGCAACATCTGACATATCGGAAATCCTTGTATTTCGATTAATCGATCAAAAGTAACTCATTTTGCCCTAGAGTTACAACATAATAAAATGGTGGAGTGACGCTGGCATAACAGTATCCATAAGGCAGGGTAATTACTAGACTCCACAACAAAAAATATGTTGCAGTAGTGTGAAGTAAAAACGTCCCTATTTTTAGCTCCTGAATATATTATGCAGAGTATGCTTAAAATAAGCAAGCACTATTGCGTTAAAATTCAGATAGAGAGCCTTACTGCTTTTTAAAAGAAAATAAGCACTATGAAATGACATTCTAAGAACTAACTCCAATGTAGATGCTATAGATATAGAGAATACTTGGGATTAATTATGGGCCAACAATGTACTGTCTGTGAGACAGAAGTAACAGAAGCTACTGAAAGCTGTCCCCAGTGCGGCTCAAAATTAAACTTTTCGTTAGACATAGAAATAGTCGAAACGATGATTCAAGAAACCCCTCCTGCACCAATAGATAAAACTTTTGTTGTCGATCAAAAGAAAATAACAAAAAATAACGCTCCAAAACCTGGGGACTCTTTACTCAATCTTAGTATTGGCGGTTGCACTCTCAAAAAGCAAATTGGCCGCGGTGGTATGGGTTGTGTATACCTCGCTCATCACAACATTCTTGATAAACCTGTTGCTGTAAAGATACTACATAAAGAGTTTGCTCGACAAAACCTCGATGCTGTTGAAAGATTTTTAAAAGAAGCGCGGTCAATCGCTAGGCTAAACCACCCCAACATTGTCTCCGCATTTAATGCTGGTATGGAACATGACTTATACTTTATGGTCATGGAACTTGTGGAAGGAGAGAATTTAAATGAAATACTCAGTCGTCCGTATGCCCAAACACTCAAAGAAACACTAGAGGTACTCCTTCAGGTTTGCCAAGCACTTCAACATGCTCACGACAACGGTATAATTCACCGCGACATAAAGCCTGAAAATATTTTTATTGATAAACAAAACAATGCAAAAGTTGGCGACCTTGGACTAGCTAAAGATTTAAATGAAGAACAAGGCATGACCACCACAACTTCATCTATGGGAACTCCATATTATATCTCGCCAGAACAAGCAACCAGTGCCAAGTATGTAGATCACCGCACAGACATCTACTCTTTAGGGTGTACCATTTTCAGAATCTTTTGTGGACAAGTTCCCTACCCAGGGAAAAATAGCTTTGACACAGTTCATAAACACTTAACGGAAGCTATTCCTGACCCAAGAAGAGATAACAAAAACCTTCCCATCGCTTTAAGTGACATGATTCAAAAGATGATGGCTAAAAAACCAGAAGAGCGTTATCAGAAAATGAGCGATATCTCAAAACTGATTCAAGGCTTACTCAATAACCTCAACCAAAAAGAGCTTAACTCTCCAGTAAATGCAGTCCCCTACAAAGCTAAAAAAGAAATATCTTTCCACAAAAAAATATTAAGCATTGTCGTCATCACCATTGCTTTGGCTGTTACCTTAGCTGTGCTCATGAAAGACCCGGTATCTACTACAACAAATAGAGATGCAGGACCAATCAACCAATTGCTAAACAGCGCCAAATCAGCAGAACATGCTGGTCAGTATATGGAAGCAAGAAACTTCTATAAAGACGCCATCAAAAAAAATCCAGACTTTATAGACATTCATCTAGCTTACTCTGCACTTCTTAAACAGCAGGAAGGTATAGAAGGAGCACGCGCAGAGTACAATTTATTAGCAGACACTATGGATTCACCTTCAATTCACCTCAATAAATTTTTATTGATGAGAACAAAAGAAAAAGCCAAGAATATTGAAAAGTTAACAAAAGAGTTCCCCAACTATGGCCCGCTTTTTTACTTCTCGACGTTAAGCTGGCAAATAGATCCTACTAACCAAACATTTGCAGAAAAGCTAATCGAATTAAAGCTTCTCCGTAGGTTTAAAACTTTAAATGAAGAAGGCAAGTTCCTTAAGTTTTTCATTAATAAAACAAAAGCTGAAGGCTTCAAAAACTTTGCTCTAGAAAGGTTAAAAGCGCTTGAGCTACAAGCTCCACAATTAAATTCCCCCGTAACATTAGCAGTAGCTAGTCGACAAGCACCAGAGAATCCTACTGTGATATTTGGCGCTAGTAAGTATAAAAGTTCCACTCTTTATATCATGATAAATACCTATGAGCCCCAGCATATCAAAGACATTTTCTATCGAATTTCAGACAAAGGCGACTTTATTAAACTAGGAAGAAACCCGGGAAACCCAAACCTACCTAACCAGACATTCACACTTAAAAGTCAAGAAAAACCGATGAATATATACATCAAGTATATAGACAAAAAAGGTATGACCAACGGGCCACACAAAATTGTTTTTAATTCTAAAATAGAAGAGATTGCTGCTAGCAAAAGAATATTACAGATGACTGCTTCTAGCTGGATACACTTTCAAAAATATGACGGCAAACTTAATATTCATTTCAGTACTATCATTGCTTATGCCAAAGATATTAAAAGTATCATGTACTCTTTGGAGAGCAATTCTCTTAATAAGGAATTGGTTATAGATCCTATCAATCACTTCAGTAACTCTTACCTAAATATCCCACGTAAAACCAAGAACGTGTTTGTTCAGATAACTTTTAAAGATGATTCAAAGAGTAAGATTCGCAAATTCGAAAACCCACACAACTAAATTATTTATACTGAGCGCCTAAGCTTGCGAGTTCAGTATGGTCGATAGATTTTTTGAAGCTTCCTAGAGCTTCAAGATCGAAACTTACTGTTCCTTTTGTTGGATCTAAGTAAGTTACTTTATCTTCAATTGTTAGTTTAACGATTGCGTGTAGCATACGAGAGCGGTGAGGTTTGATCACTACTATTTCTGCTTCGTGCCCTTGAGCAACTAAAGCTTTAAGGTAGCGACCGCATTTGTTAGAACAGTCATTTTGACCGATAACATTTCTTTCTTGAAATAAAGACCAGAACATTTTTGAAAGAGGCATACTTGTTAGTGGATCGCTGTTTGTCGCAGAGAATGCTGCTGGAGCCAGTAAGAAGATTGTTAAGATTATGCTTTTCATTTTTAAGTCCTTGGTTTTGACATCTCTTAATGCAATGACATAACCAAGGAGCTCTTTAAAAGTCACAAACCACTTAAAATAAATAACTTAAAAATAATTTTAATTCATTTATCTTTTTATCAACCTCTCCATCTGTTAAGTTTAAGTAACAAGAATAACAGTCCTGTTTAGTTTTGGTAAATTGACAAGTTTACCGTTCAATAGTCTCCTCAAACCGTTACACAAACTTTACACATCTGAATAAAGTAATCTTAAAGTTTTAAGAATCTGGCATATTTAATGATCATATATTTTTTGTATACTTTTTGTTACACAGTCAAAAATCTAGATTTCTAAGCTTAAAGAAGATTTACTCAAATGCTTGATACTAATAAAATTATGATCATCGATGATGAGCCTGCCATCGCAGGGTTAGTTGGTGAAATAGTCAAAGAGTTTGAATTAGAACCTATTCTCGTCTTTGAACCGAAAATGGCCCTCAGTGAATTCAATAAACATCAACCATTTTTAATCTTTAGTGACTTAACTATGCCAGGAATGAACGGTATAGAAGTACTCAGCCGCATTCGTGAGAAATCGACTACAGTCGATTACATAATCATGACCGGTTATGGAAGTATCGAGTCTGCAATAGATGCTATAAAACTAGGTGCCAGTGAGTACATACAAAAACCACTAAATCTTGACTTCATTAGACACTCAATTCAAAAGAGCATCGACAAAAGTGCCCTTATTAAAGAAAATGCTGAACTCAAAAGCATGCTCTCCACTCAAAATTCGACTGATATAATCGGTAAAAGTCAAAAACTTACAAGACTTTTAGATGTCATACGCAAAGTCGCAGATTCACAAACTGATGTAATGGTATGTGGTGAAAGTGGTACCGGTAAAGAAATGATTGCAAAGTCCATCCACAATCACAGTCCACGAGCCGAAAAACCATTCGTTGCTGTTGACTGTGTAGCTTTACCGAGAACTCTTTTTGAAAGTGAAATGTTTGGCTATGAAAAAGGTGCATTTACTGGTGCTGAAAGCCGCAAAGAAGGCCTTCTACAGCAAGCTCAAGGTGGAACACTTTTTATTGATGAAGTCACAGAATTGGATTTTGACCTACAAGCAAAGCTCTTGAGAGTTTTACAAGAGAGAAAGTTTCGTCGGGTTGGTGGTAGTGAATTGATAGACCTTGATATACGCATAGTCTCCGCCACTCGAAGAGATCCATTAGAAGAAGTCGAAAAGGGTACTTTTCGAGACGACTTGTACTACCGTTTGAGCGTCATACCACTAGAAGTTCCACCACTTAGAGAACGTCGTGAAGATATATCTTTGCTAACACACCATTTTATTAGCCAAGCTGCGAGTAAAAATAGAGTAGAAGTAAAAAAAATAGCTCCACAAGTTCTGCATATTCTAGAACGGTACTCATGGCCAGGAAATATCCGTGAATTAAAAAATGTCATTGAACGTCTTTTAATTCTTTCTGGCGAAACCATAGAAACATCTGACTTACCACAAAACCTACAAGTTGGTGCCGAAAATATAATTGAAGCTTATACCGATACTGGCGCTGAATATAAAGAGGCGAAAGAGCAAGTTTTATCCAACTTTACAAATAATTATCTTCAACGCTTATATAAAGAAGAGAAGGGAAATATAAGTAATATAGCCAAGAAAAGTAAGCTTAGTCGCAAAGCTCTTTATGATTTAATTAAGAAATTCGATATAAAGCTAAACCTAGACTAAAATATATCATGTGAAAGTATTTGACAGTATATAATAATTTTTATATATTGAAAGAAAGCAGATAACAGAGATATAAATGTCTAAAAAAAATATCGAGAAACCTGAATGGTTCACAATTAAAGAAGCCGCTGACTATCTTCAAATAGGTGAGCCTACTCTCTACCGCTGGATGCGCGATGGTAAAATAACTTTTAGAAAGATTGGAGACTCAACACGTTTCCTTCAACAAGACTTAGATGAGATAGTCGTCGTTCACCAATCTGACCGCTCCGTCAATAATAACCCTCGTTGCCAACTTTGTGGCTCCTCCAAGTTAGTTCACGGAAAATGCCAAAGTACTGGTCTCCTCTACTTTGTTCCCGAACAAGCAAAATTCTGGACCCTAAAAACAAGTAATGTCGGCATAAAATCTATCATGTGTTCAAAGTGTGGCAATATTAACTTCATTGGCGATAAAACACACTTAGAAAACCTAGTAGAGCAAACTCAAAATGAGGAGAGTGAAGATGACTGCTGAGTTACCGACCTACATGGAAAAAGTTTCATCTCTTCGACAAAGTCTTGCTAAAGCCATCCAAGGCAAAGAAAAAGCTATAGACTTACTGATCATGGCTCTTTTGGCAAATGGACATGCACTTCTAGAAGATGTACCAGGGGTTGGCAAGACTACACTTGCTAAGGCTCTTGCAAAATCCATCACTGCAGATTTTCAAAGAATTCAGTTTACCCCAGATCTACTTCCTTCAGACATAACAGGTAGCCCCGTCTACAATCCTAACTCTGGTGAGTTCACTTTTAAGGAAGGTCCTGTGTTTACCAACGTCTTACTAGCTGATGAAATAAACCGCGCCTCACCCCGAACACAGTCAGCCCTACTCGAAGCGATGAGTGAAAGTCAAGTTACTGTTGCTGGAGATAAATATAAACTAGCTCCACCCTTTCTGGTTATTGCGACACAAAACCCAGTAGATTTCCATGGAACTTATCCATTACCTGAAGCACAACTAGACCGTTTCGCGATACAATTTGGCCTAGACTACCCTAGTCTTGAAGCTGAACTTGAGATGCTGCAGTCACGTAAAAAAACTAATCCTTTAGATAGCATACAACCTGTTATTTCCTGTGATGAAATAAGTCATATGCAGGGACTCGTCAAAAATATAGACATCGATGAAAGTATCAGTCGCTACCTTCTAGAGATCATTCGTTCTACTCGCGAAGACAGCCGTTTAAAACTAGGAGCAAGTCCAAGATCATCTCTCATGATCAGCCGCTGTGCTCAAGCAAATGCCTTTTTAAGTAACAGAAACTATGTTATTCCCGATGACATAAAAGCCATTGCCATTCCTGTTCTTGCTCACAGAATCATGCTCAATTCTCAATCCATGCATAGTGGAACCAGCAAAGCAGATATAATCAATGAAATAGTCGAGAAAACCAAAACTCCAATGTAAAGGGCCTCCAGTGGTCAATCCTGTAGCTCAATATAAGCGATTCCGTAAATGGTTTTATGCTGGTCCCAAAAATATGGGTGCTTTGCGTATTCCTCGCTTTGTCGGCTACCAGTCGGTTACCCTAACCTTCCTATATTGGCTTCACTTTTTCATAAACACTCATCTAACATTGATCGGTCGAATCATGATTCTTGTTGGTGTTTTAGCCATATCCTACTGTTTACTCGATGCCTATGCTCTGCCTATGTCGCTTATTTCTTTTAGCTTGGTCGGAGCTTACTTAGTAAACATCATCTTAGCATTTATTTTTAAACCTAGAATGTCAGTCAACAGACAGATTCCTACTAGAGCTATTTCAGGTATTCGAGTTCCAGTAACCTACAAACTCGATAACCAAAGTAAGCTTCCTTGTTTCGATCTAAAAATAGATGCGATCCACTACCCTGGATGTAAATACGAAGAGATCATTCATATACCTTGCTTGTCACCAAAAGAATCCTTAAACCTCCAAACTGAAATAGTTTTTCGCAATCGCGGTTTATTTTGGTTACCAAATGTTTTTACTGAAACATCCTTCCCATTTGGTTTGTGTAAATGGGGTAAGTTTGGCAAAGGCACTCGTGAAGTTCGAGTTTTACCAAGACCCGTTCATATACAAAACTTAAATATTAATTTCCTCAACGGCGAAAATGAACAAAACCTCGCGGTTTCTGTAGAAGGAAATGGCATGGAGTTCACTTCTTGTCGTGAATTTCGATTTGGCGATAACCCAAAGCACATTCACTGGAATAGCTGGGCTCGTACAAATGTACCAATTGTTAGAGAAATGTGTGATGAAGGCCAGCCAGCGCTATCATTAATTTTTGATAATTGTCTGCCAATAAGTATTCTAAATAAATACCAAGATATTCAATATAACTATGAACTCGCGGTTTCATTTTTAGCTGGGATCAGCGAATATGCCCAAAAGAAACAGTTTCGAGTAAAACACTTTTATACAGATGATGAAGTCTATAGTTTTGATGATATGAAGCCTGATGAAATTCATGAAAAAATCATGGACATCTGCTGCGAATTAAAAGAAGATCGGAAACTAACAGAACTCGAGATTTCAGATCTTGCTTTAGACCAGATCAATGCGACCAAGGGAGTCATTTTAGTATTATTAAACATAGATGAAAGTAGATTAAGTTTAATTAAGAAGCTGGAGCAATCTGGCGTCTCTACAAAAGTCTTTCTCCTTGATTCCCAAAAACCTATAAATCTTCACGGTTCAACATTTATTACCTACGATTCTCTCAAGAATTATCAGTTAGGAGATGTCGGTTGAGTCAAGAATTCAAACTCTCTCTTTTTCGCTCTTGGGCTGTATTTGTACCAACTTGCTTATTTTCTATGTTTACAGATACCATCCACATGATGATACTGTTTTTTGTTGCAACCGCATTTAGTACATTTCGTAAAAAACCATTAGAGATAACAACTCGTTCAGTCATTTACTCCATTGTCTTAAGTCTAACCTTTATTGTTCTACTAAATTCATTTATCAAAATAGAAAACCGCTTTTACTTAACTCCTGCAGAAATGGGTATACCAACGGCCCTAATATTTGCCATGGCTTTGTGCTTCTTTGACAGTAGGCCGACAATTACATCCATCATTCTTATACTATCTGTCTTTGCTCTCATGATGAATGGAGACATAGATAAAAGTCACGAAGTAATAAAACTCCCTTTACCTCAGAGCTTCGGTAAATTAGAGAATATACGAATCATTTACCTAGTCAGTTTTCTCTTAGTCTCGCCTTCATTTTATTACCTAATGAACCGTAGCCAAAATAGACTCAAGACTGTCCAACAAGGTAGTTTAAAATGGAAAACACTTAAGATCTCTCTGATCATTTCTGCAATCATCGCAACAAGCTTTCTTTATTTCCCGGTAATTAACACTGCTGTCCCTATGTCGAGAGACTTTGAGTCAAAGATCATCCAATTAGCGACAAAGTACCGTTTCAACAGAACTCGTAGTGCCTTCAATGATAAAATAACTCTTAAAAATAGTTACCTACTCAACAACCTAGATTTAGATAAAGTTCTAATAAGGGTCAAGTCAGGTAAAACTCCTGGTTACCTTAGAAGTCGTATCTATAACACGTATGAAAAAGGTTCATGGAAGAGCGAAGAAAAACCAACTATTATGAACCTTTTATCAACTGACGAAGATCAATATACTCACAGTACCTACAGCTTTAATGGACTGGAGCAAGAAGACAAGAAAAACTTTGATGTGATGGAAGTTTACTACTCTAGTGACTTTAGAGTTAACACAGTTCTCCATAAGGGCAAAAGTAGATACCTAGAAATGACATGTGAGGCACTCAACCAGACTGACTCAGCCACTGTAACTGGAAAAGTCATGGATTACTCAGGTGGTGTCACTCTCTACAATGAAAAAGGTTCAAGCGAAGAAGACTCATATGAATCTCCGATAGTTACAACCGAAAATAGCGGAACCTACCTACAAGTTCCATCACTAAAAATGGTCAATGAATTAAACGAGGTTTTCTTTGACATTGATAGGACAGATGCAAATACAGTCGCCGCTGGTATTATTAAATACTTTCAGGACAATAAGTTTGAATATAGTTTAAATGCAAAACTCGATTACCGAAAAGGTCCCATCTCTGCATTCCTCGAAAAGAAAGTTGGGCACTGTGAATTATATGCCACTACTTCAGTGATGGCACTCAGAAGTAAAGGCATTCCGGCTCGCTATGTCACCGGCTTTTTCTGTAGTGAACAACATCCAAATGGGGAATACTATGTCGGACGCTCAATGGATCTACATGCATGGGTTGAGTACTACGATAATACTTCCAGTAAGTGGAGAATCATGGAACCAACTCCTGCTGGTTTCATGCCTGGGGATAGAAGTAAGTTTGGATCATTTGAGGCCAACTGGGACTCGGCAAAGAATCAATGGCAGAAGTTCATGGCGAGTATTGTCAGAGGCTTTTTTGCAGAGTCTGTTTTAATTTTCCTAACCAATATATTCCATCTATTCCTATGGCTATTTAACACGCCAATTAAGGCTTTTATAAGTCTGTCCATCCTGATCTATATTTACTTAAAAAGAAGAAAAAAGAAGAAAGGGAAAACTCAAGAGAAAGATGTACTAACTCTACAAAAGGATCTACATAAACTCATGAAGCGAGTCGAAGCTTTAAAGGATTATGAAAGTAAGCCATCAACAACATTAAGAGAGATTATTTCATTTCTCGAGAAACGTAAAGACTCGACTTCTACAGAATATGCAGATTGCTTGAAAAACTATGAGAACTACCGCTATAACACAAGCGGCCGTTCATCTGAAAAGTTCAGTAATGTTCAGAACTGCTTTAAAAAAGCTCTACAGTCCAGAATTAGCTAATTGAGTACAAATAGAGTTAATAACTTGAACTAGCTTAGGGTGAGACTCTTCAAAATCTTTAACTGACTCATTCACACCTTTTAGAGCGATATCTAGTATGCCTTTACTGCCGTTTTCACGAGTAACTTCATTTGCCCCAACTTCAGCAAAACTACCTGCACTAGCAAGCTTTTCGGAATCTGCAGTTTCAAGGTTTTCAACTTCAGCTTTCAACTCGTCTATTAACTTGAGAACTAACTCTTTGTTTGCACTTTCCATTGCTGGTGCCTGACGAATCTTATCTTCAATTTTAGCTAATTTCTCTTCAATCATGATTTTTCTCCAAATTCATATCTATATTATAAAATAATAGACACTCTGGATCTGTATCAAAAAATGAAAAGTAAGAGAATTCTTAAAGAAACTATTCTAGTGTTCTAGCTCGACGTCTGCAGAATCAAGTTCCATTGAAATAGATCGGCTGATCATTTCAACATTTACAACAATTCGGTGGATACCCTTTCTTTTAGTAACCAAACCATTTAAGCCACGAAGAGGACCTGCAGAAACTTTCACTTCAGAACCTGGCTGTATCTCTGGGCTAACAACTATCTCTTCATTTTCTTGCATACACTCAAGGATCCGCACACTTTCTAGAGTCTCAATAAGAGAAGCTTCTTGATCTCTATTAAGAGCTATAAAATTCACGATAGTATTGGTTTGAGCTAGTTTATTTCGCTCGATAGGGTCAACCCATGCAAAAGCATAACCTGGGAACATTGGCAGTTCAGTCCGAACAGTACCACGACCTTTAGTTCTAACTTTAATTTTTAGGGGAAGGTATGAGGTGATTTTGTAGCTATTACAAAAACGAATAAACTTTTTCTCACATCTTGGGAGAGTATGTACTGGTAACCAAAAGCGTTCCTCAGAGAAAGGGAAATCCATTATTCCTCGCCGAATTTATCTCTAAATAATGAAGCAAGTGAGTCAACTGTAACTTCTGCATCGGGGCCATTTGCTATGATTTTCAACGAAGTTCCCTGACTCGCAGCAAAACCCATGATACTCATTATGCTTTTTGCATTGACTCTTTCGCCGTCTTTTTCAAGGAATACTTCTGACTGAGAGCCCATAGCCTGGCGCACAAGCATAGCTGCAGGCCGAGCATGCAATCCTAGCTTATTCACTACTTCTACTTCAATCTCTATAGTCAAAATCAATCCTTTTAGCACCCACGAAAGAACACAAACCAACTAACCCAAGCTTCGCTTAGCTTACTTAATCACACCGTCATACAAAAACACATTATTACTTAACCCAATGTCCCAACAGCCTTTTGCTAAACTTAGCGCCAACTCACTTTCTAGGCAAATTTAACTACTTTGGCTTTGGGGCAGATATTATAAAGCGACATCTAAAAAACTCAAGTCGCTTTTTTATATATATAAAATAGAGGAAATATAAAAGAAAAAACTCCCTGTTTCCAAGGAGTTTTTTTAGAGGGAATTTTATACTGATCCGTCTACTAAGCTTTACCTTTAGCAGCCTCGTCAGAGTCATCTTCTTTAGATCGAGCTAAGCCTTCGACTGGCTTGGTTGTAGGTGTTTCTTCTGCTGGGTTATCCGCTTCTGCTTTTTCCGCACTTGCTTCATCACCAACCTCAACAGGAACTGTGATAGCCTCGCCGTCATCAGAGTCATCTTTTTTATCATCGACAACTTCTTCAGAAACAGGTTCTTCAATTTTCATACCAAGAAGTTTTTTGACCTCAACAGCACTCATTGTTTCTTTCTTAAGTAATGTTTCAGAAAGAAGCGTTAACTGGTCTCTGTTATCAACCAATATTTGCTTGGCTCTTTCAAATTCTTCATCAATGATTTTTCGAACTTCTTCATCGAGCATGCGACCAGTTGTATCACTGTACTCATTAGTAAATTGATACTGCTGTTGCTGTTCATCGTGACTATATTGAATAAAACCAACTCTATCACTCATACCCCAGTCTCTAACCATGTGTCTAGCGATAGCTGTTGCACTCTTAATGTCAGAGGAAGCGCCATTGGTTATCTCACCAAATTCTAATTCTTCGGCAATACGCCCACCCATTGCAACTGCAATAGAGTCCAATAGTTCTGAACGACTCTGAGTATATTGATCTTTATCTGGCAAGTACATCGTCGCACCAAGATAAGCATTACCACGTGGCATAATTGTCACTTTATGTAATGGCGTTGCATGCTCACAATATAAACCAACTAAAGTATGACCTGCTTCATGATAAGCTGTAAGGCGCTGCTCTTTCTCACTCATCTTACGACTTTTACGTTCTTTACCCCAACGAACTTTATCACGAGCCTCTTCTAAATCGTCACTTGTAATAGCCTTTTTGCCCGCACCAGCAGCAAGAAGGGCTGCTTCATTTATAACATTTGCTAAGTCTGCACCAGCAAAACCTGCGGTACCTTTAGCTACTGAACGTAAATCAACTGAAGCTGCCATTTTAACTTTGCGTGCATGTACCTTAAGGATTTGAAGTCTTCCTTCAACATCAGGTAAATCCACAACTATACGTCTGTCGAAACGGCCAGGTCTCAGAAGTGCCGGGTCGAGTACATCTGCTCTATTTGTTGCAGCTAGGATAATAACGCCATGTTGATTTTCAAAACCATCCATTTCAACAAGAAGTGCATTCAATGTTTGCTCGCGTTCGTCGTGACCTCCGCCACCACCAGCACTTGCGTTTCGAGCTCTACCTACAGCGTCAATTTCGTCAATAAAAAGAATACATGGTTGGCTTTTCTTAGCCTGCTCAAACATATCTCGAACACGACTAGCACCTACACCTACAAACATTTCTACAAAGTCAGAACCAGACATAGAATAAAATGGAACTTTTGCTTCACCTGCTATGGCTCGAGCCAAAAGAGTTTTACCTGTTCCTGGAGGTCCTACCATGAGACAACCTTTAGGAAGTCTACCACCTAGGTTTCTATATTTTTCTGGATCCTTAAGAAAGTCGACTATCTCTTCAACTTCACTTCTC
Source organism: Lentisphaeraceae bacterium (assembly GCA_021232515.1). Lineage (GTDB taxonomy): Bacteria > Verrucomicrobiota > Lentisphaeria > Lentisphaerales > Lentisphaeraceae > JAKVBD01. The sequence continues at coordinate 23,232 of JAJPOQ010000039.1, read as the reverse complement.
GCTTCTTCTATACCTGCGACATCTGCAAAAGTAACTTTCTCAGATGAAGGCGACATAAGTTTAGCCTTACTTTTACCAAACTGCATAGCACCACGGCCTGCATTTTTAAGTTGTCTGGAGAAAAGGAAATAGATGATAAAAACGATAACAAGTAACGGTAAAATCATACCGAGAACTTCTTTCATCGTCTCTTCTTTAGGAGGCAAACTTATAAATGGGACGTTCTTTTCTGTACATAAGTTCTTAACGCCTGGTAAATCAATGATATTTACCGTTAGAACAAGTGGGCCAGGCTTATCTTTTATCGCTTCTGGTAGCTGTATACCCGTAACACCAGGGACAAGCTCAACTTTAGCTGTAAATGATGTAGCGTAGCCTTTTTCATGAACGACTGTTACTTTGGAAACCTTACCCTCTTTCAAATACTGCTCAAACACAGTTTGGTCTAAATTATTTTCTACCGCTGACTTTTTCTCTGAAAAAATCAATAGAGAAATAGGTAGGATGATGATGATCAACCAAATAAGCTTATTTGGAAATGACGGAGGAGTGTTATCCTCACCGCCACCATCTTTTGGTGTTTTATTATTATCGTTATTATTTTCGCTCATTTAGTATCCAGAATTATCTTAAAAGTTTAGTTATGAAAGTAGTTTTTGCATCAAAAGTATTAGTAGCGCTATAACAACCAGCACTAAAAAAGAAATAACTATGATGAAAGCTTTTTTTGATTTTTTTGTTTCTTCGCCAGGAACTTGACCTGATTTTGTACGATCGATGTTTGACATCTTTCCTTTCGCAAAGCTTCCTGCAGAGTGTTCTAAATCAATTGCTGTTTGAGTCGTTATAGATGTCGTATTTGCTTTATCCTCTGAATCAAAAAGTATTTCTATACCCCCAACTTGGAGTATGTCACTGTTACAAAGTTTTTGTTCTGTAATCTTGATACCATTGATTCGGGTTCCATTTGTACTGTTCTTATCTAAAGCGATGTACGAATCACCGTCTTTAATTAATTCACAGTGTAAAGTACTGATGGTTCCATCTGGAATGACAACGTCTTTATCGTCAGTTCTACCAATGGTATACAGATCCTTGGTCAACTCAAAAGTTTTACCTCTCATTATTTCAGATAAGATGATTACTCGTGGAATCGCCATCGAATCTCCCGCATCATAAAGTTATTCAAACCAAAAGTAGCAAACTGTTTTACCCTGCACATCTTTTAATCTGTATTAACTCCATCCTCTTTCAAGTAATCCTGAACTTCAATCTTAGCGAAATGCAATGGAAACTTACTATTTCGCACATTTGAGCTTGGTATAGTTAAGAATTCGTCAAGACTTAAGTAAATCAAAAAATTTGACACTGCCCTATAAAACATGAAATGACTTTGAACGATGAACTGAAGTAAAATCTAAAAAATAAGTTCAACAATCCTTAGTCTGTTGTCACTTTATTTTCTTTTAGGTAATCTTGAACTTCGATTTTAGCAAAATAAACCGGGAACTTCTTCTTCAGTTCATTGGCTATCTGAGAGGCTTCTTTTTGCTTCTTGCTCAGTACTGATGCCTGAATTGATAAGAACATGGCTTTGGGAGCATAAGCAGGATCTTTGTATAATATGAAGACTTGGTTTGCATAACGTCTAGACTCATCATAGTCCTTTCTCTCTTTAAGAATCAGAGCCATACCATATAAAGTTCGACAAAGAGCCTCTTCGCTACCTGATTTTATCTTGAGAGCAAATTCAAATGTTTGAAACGCCTGATCTTTTTTATTCTGAGCGGAATATATCTCCCCCATCACAGACAATGCTTCGACTCTTTCAAAGTTATCTTCATCACCACAAAGCTGTAAAGCTTCCTTAAGAGAAGATAAACCTTCTTCATACTTCTTAGACACAACATTCAATCTAGCTGTCCCCATAAGACCCGCCATTTTATGTTTTTTGTCTGTCGCTTTCGCTAAACGTTTATAGATATTTGCTGCAGCTTTCTGGTATTTATACTTCTCTAAAAGGTTCGCCACCATCAACTCTTCTTCCAGAGACAACAATGAGCTAAAGTCCTTTCTATCAGCAAAAACTAAAGCAAGATCTTTAGTGCCTTCAGATTCCTTCTCTAAGGAAATCTTTGAAAAGCCCAAAAAGACGAGACAATCAGAGCGTATACCATCTGCTAACTTTTCAGTTTTTAAGCACTCTTGTAAAATCTTCACCGATTCGGCATAGTTTTCTTGATAGTAGAATACTCGACCAAGAACTGATTGCAGAACGGCTTTTTCGCTTTGGGATACTTTCTTCTTCAGCATGTCTTTTAAAAAGACAACGGCTTCCTCAAACTGTTCATCGAGTAATAAAATCTCAACTATTCGATTCTTTACAAAAAAAGCATCGTTCCCATTTGGAAAGAGTTTCAAATACTTCTTTAAGAGTTCCAATGCTTTAACATTTTTATCTGCCAACATCCATGCTTCTGCACCGCGAATATAAGCACTGTCGCGATACTCAGACTTCTTGCGTAAAGTTAACTCTTGCCAAACCTCGGCTGCATCTGAAAATTTCTTCTGAACTTCTAATACTCGAGCAAGAGAAAAATATGCACTATCAGTATAACTCCAATCACCAACAATTGACTTCAGGGCTTTTCTTAAAAATGTTTCTGCAGATGCAAAGTCTTTAAGCTTCTCAGCATCTAATCCTGCAGTATAACAGACGTCCGGCATGTAAGTTGTATCTGGGTAAAACTTCACCATCAATTTTGCATGGCTAAGAGCTTCTTTGGTTTTACCCGCCGCACTCAAGCAATTCAGTTTATTGAACCAGCTCTCTTCTTTAAAGTCTTCGCCAGCGTCATTTATAACGACATTGTAGAAGTAGATGGCATTGTCATATTCTTTGAGTTGTTGATTGGCAAAAGCGGTGAGATAAGAGTTCTCTATTTTAATTGCACCAGAAGTATTTTCATTCATCTTTAAAATCTGCAAGGCTTCAAGTGGTCGACCAAGACCAAGATCGCATCTTGCTGCTTGATTTATCGCCGTTTCTTTGAAGCGACCATTTGGAAAGTTTTGAACAATGCTCTCAAAACTTTTCTTGGCTTCATTTTTTTTATTAAACTTAAAATAAAGCATGCCCTGGTTGTACCAAGCATTTTCGGCTAATTCTGGAACTGTCGTTTTTTGAATCGTTAAGCGGGAAAACTGCTTAATTGCATCATCGTATTTTTCTCTATCTGATAAAAGGGATGCATATGCAAATATCGCATAAGCTCTCGTCTCACTCTTACCTTTATACTCTAGCTTTGCCAGATGACGAAATCTTAAAAACGCCTCTCCAGACTTTGCCTGTTTTAAGTAAATACGAGCTGATTCATACTGGGCACTTTCCCATAAAGAACCACCGTCGAGCTTTTTATTGACCGACTGATAAATCTTCAATGCTTCGTCGAATTTATTATCTTCAAAATGAAGGCGAGCGATATTCATACGAGCACGCTCTTTGTGAATAGGATTTTTCTCGTGCTTCATATAAGCATCAAGAGCAGAAAACTTCTCGAGCTTATTACCTAATTTTTCATAACACTCATAAATGCGCCAACGAGCATTTTGAATAAGTTGAGAATTTGGAAACTTTTGTACATACGCTTCGTACTCTATCAAGGCGTCTTTATACCATGTTCTGCCATAAAGTCCCTCAGCAAAAAGCCAAAGCTCATTTTCAGCCTGTGGCAGCACTATTTCTTTTTCAACTTTCTTCTTCTCTGCTTCTTGAGCATAAACTGAAGTCGATACCAAAAGTGCTAACAAAGCCAATTGTTTCATTACTTTTTCTCCGGCAATTGTTTTGGCTCGGAGGCAATCCTCACGTCATCAATTTCTAATGCTTGGCAAATATCAAAGACTCTTACAAAAAACTTATGTGGAGTTTCTTTATCACAACGAATAATGATTGGCTGAGCTTGATTGAACTTATTCACAACATCATTCAAGACTTCTTTTACACCATCAATATCCATCTTGATATTATTTATAAAGTAAGAACCTTTTTTATCGATATTTATGATAAGTTCGACACTAGACCTATTTACATCTGTGCCTGATTCAGCTTTCGGAACTTTAACTTCCAGATTCTTTTCAAGCTGATAATAAATTGATGAAACCATAAAAAAGATCAACAACAAGAACATAACGTCGACCATAGGAGCCAACTGAAAGCTGCTTTGTGTATCACCAAGGTTTTTTTTGAAATTCATTTTAAGATCCTAGTTTTTAGAAACAAAGACTCTTAGAACTTTGCCACAGCTATTTTCAAGATTTGAAATAAGATCGTGAACCCGGCCTCTTAAGTAAGAGTGAACCATCATAGCTGAGATACCTAAAATCAAACCAGCCGCAGTTGTGATCAAGGCTTTAGAAACACCATCTGCTAGGTGAACAGGATTTGCAGAACCTATATCAACTCTCAAACCACCAAAAGCCTCTCTCATACCTAGAACAGTACCAAGAAGTCCAATCATCGGTGAAACTATAGCTATATCATTTATATACTGAATTTTTTGCCAAAGGTTTCCTGCTTGGCGAGCGCCTTCATCCTCAACAGCGTCTCTCAAAACATTGTAGGATGCCGTTGGATTCAAAACTATTTCTTCTGCTGCTGCACCAATAATCTTGGCTGCAGGCGAACTATCATTTACACACAAAGCTCTAAGCGCTTCTAGATCATGACTTGACGCAACTTGTTCAGCTTCACGCAAGAAAGGCTTTGGAGTTAAAACTTCTTTTCTTAAAGTCATCAATACAAAAAATGATAAAGTCACGAAAAAGATAGATAAGCCAAGTAAAACATAGAGTGTATTTCCACCTTGAGCTATAAGAGAATTTGCACCGCTTGCATCTGTAGCAGCATCAGGAGCGGCTAGAACTGGCAAAAGCGCGCATATACCAAAAATAATAAAACATATCTTTTTCATCAAAAATCCTTAATCGTATCAAATTCTTTTAAAAGCTAAATCTCAAAAAGTCCTTACATATATCGTTAGAACAGATGAAAGTCTTTGATATTAGTGACATAATCCGGCTTTTTTCACAAAAAAGTAACCAAATTCCTTAAGACTTAGATAATTAAGCTTCCCTCAAGTAAAAAATCTTTATAAGTTTTATAAGAAGACCGGGCACTATTTTAGCGGGTGGTAGTCATTTAGATAAGTAAATCAGGAACAAGATGGAACTCAACGAAAACTACAGTCGCTTCATAAAGCTATACACCAGTAGCGTCCCTATTCTACGCTCCTACCTACGAAAGCTACTACCCTCTTGGGAAGATGTTGACGAAGTCCTACAAAACACGAGCCTAGTTCTTTGGGAAAAGTTTGAAACTTATGAAGATGGTACAGAATTCTGTAAATGGGCTTGTGTTATAGCTCGGTTTGAGTGCCTCAATTACAAGCGTACTAAAGCCAGAGACAAGCATCACTTTGGCGACGAGCTCTTCAATCTACTTGCTGATGAAAGTCTAGACAATTACGACAAGTATGAGCACGAACGAAAAGCACTGCACTCATGTCTAAATAAACTCGACACCAAGCAGCAAGAGATCACTCTTAAAGCTTATTCTGCCAAGAGCATAAAGGAAGTCGCCAAAGAATATAGTCGTAGTGCTACTGCGCTTTATAAAGCACTGAAACGAATACGGACCAATCTTTTCAGGTGCATCAAAAAAGAGACCGTAGATCAATGAATAACGAGGCATTTGAAGAGTTAATCAATAAATATTGTGATGGGTCGATCTCTAAAGAAGAAAGTACCGTTTTGGAAGAAGCTCTTCTAAACAGCTCACAACTACGCCAGCAATACTACAGTTTCATGACTATCGATGCTGGACTGCGTGAACTTTCTGAATCAACGCTTGACCTAGAGCTCGACTCTAAACTAACTCATAAAAGAAAGCTTCATCCTTCCCTATGGGGCTTAATTCCAATAATTGCCATAGTTGCCTCTTTTTTCCTTTTCCAAAATGACTCCGCGCCTCAGAACACTATCAATCTAGGTACTTACATCAATGTAGAAAACCCTAAAGACTCTACTGCCCTTAATCAAAACAGTACTGTGGAACTTTCTGAAGGAACTTATGAGATAGAACTGGAATCTGGGACAAAACTTCTGATTGAAGGACCATGCGAATTTAAGCTTACTGATCCAGTCACTATGAAACTTAAACAAGGCAACGCTCTTGTCTCAGTTCCGAATAACTCTCAAGGTTTATTTATTCAAACTTCAAACTATACCATCTCTAGCTTTGGATCGAGCTACTCACTTTCTATAGAAAAAAATGATGTGGGAAAAGTATACGTAACTCAAGGGACTATAAACTTTAGGAATGACGCTAAGACGCTAAAAACACTCAACAGTCAAGAAGGAATTTCATGGCAAGAAAAAAATATCAGCTCCATTGACTCACTTCGATTAGAACGATTACTAGAAGCTCGCCGCCAAAATCAGATCATTAAACTCAAAAAGTGGGAAAAGTACACAAACTCATTTAAAGGAGATGATTCACTACTTCTCTACTACGACTTTGAAGATATAAAGAACTCAACTGTACTGAACAAAAGTCGTCATCAGTGGGGAGCTTTAAACGGTATAGCAACAAACTGTGAAAGCTCTACCAGTCGCTGGCCAAATAAGACAGCAATGAGTTTTAACACTATTGGTAGCAGAGTCCGCTTAGATGTACCTGGGAAGTATGAAAATATAACTTTCAGTTGCTGGCTTAAAATCAATCGTTTTGACAGATGGCTTAGTTCTCTTTTCCTTACAGACCATTTCAATGAAAACGAAGTTCATTGGCAAATAAGCGATATTGGCGAAATGATCTTAGGCTCCCAAACAAATGGAAATACTTTTTCTCCATCAGTCATCTCTAAAAGAGACATCCATCGATGGATTCATCTCGTTTCTGTCTATGATTCAGAAAAGCTACAGATACGCCATTATATAGATGGCAAAGAGGTCCATAACCGCTCAATCCATAAGGCTTATCCTGTGAGATTAGGAAAGTCTGAAATAGGCAATTGGGTTTCAAACCCAAACATCGGACACTCAATTCGTAGTCTAAACGGATCAATCGACGACTTTATGATTTTCTCTAGGGCATTCTCCAGTACAGAGGTAAAAGAAATGTTTTCGATCGGTTCTTCAAACTAGTTAAAGAACCAATAAAGCTGATTTACTCTGATTTTGGATCAAAGTCTTCGTCAACAAAGCCAGTTGCACCACTAGTAAAATACATGTCCTCATCAATGATCAAACCACTCGGGTTACGACCACGTTCGTCCACTTTCATTTCACTGGCAAACTTCTGAGCCATTTCTTGAGAGTTATGCGGAACAAAGTTCGCATCACCTACATTACCATCAGATGATTGAAGTGGTGGTGCTTCGTCTTGTGTCTCTGCCATCATTACTCTTTCACTTGCTTCAATCTTATCTTGAAGAGACGCTGAGTCACTAGTGAAGTTGTAAGGGCTGCTAGAAGATTTCTTTTTCTTCATCATGACAACAATAATAATTATAAGAATTAGTAAAACTGCTACGGCGATACCGATATAAAGTGCAAGGTTTGAACCTGTAGACTTTGCTCCGCCAAATGTTAAAGAGCTTGAGTCAACTGTGCTTATAGGGCCAGTTGCTTTAGGAGTTTGTCTCGCGACAGTATTGGATTTAGCTTTCTCAGCGGCGGCTTTTCTAGCTGCTTTACGGGCTTCTAATGGATCAAGAGTTTTTTTAGCTTCAGCTTTTTCTTCTTTTGGCTCTTCTTTTTTCTCTACAACAGGAGCAGCCTTAAAAGTTTCTCCAGCTTTATCATCGATGTATCCATCAAGATTGACCTCTACCGGGCCGTAGTCTTGCGCGCTTGCAGAACATACAAAAAACATCAAAAGCAAAGCTTTTACAAAAAATTTCATTCTTAAATAATCCTTAAACCATGTACCTAAAAGACATTAGACTATAACCGCAACCTATCAGAATTCTAGAAGTATTCAACGCTTGCTTAGTGTTATCGCAATCAAACGCCAATCTACTAAAATGTCTTGCGGAATTTCTTTTTCCTGAGCCTCACCCGTAAAAAACTTTTTAAGTTTTCCCTGAGTGTATTTTAATACTAATTCATCCAGCTTCGCAACACCACAACTAGTAATCAAGAAAACAACATGACTTTCTTTAAGTTTTACGACTCTTACCTGAGTCGTATTTGTCAATTTCTGAAGATCTTTTATGCTTGATAAATCAGCCTCAGTTATGGGAGAAAGTATTTCTTTCCCATCTTCAAGCCACACTATTCTTCTCGAAAAAGTAGTCATTCCAGAATTTAGCTCAATTGGAGCCAGTTGAGGACGAGAAATAGCAGTATCGCCATCAACACTTGGATCAGGATAAACACCAACTAATGGAACTCTATCACTTTCTGTCAAAGTCACTTCTTTAGTCTGAACTTCATAGTCTGGCAATGCTGGCTTTGCAGGTTCGTCCCCTATTTCGGCAAATTTACTAAAACCAAATTGCTTATTGGGTAGACTTAAAATTGTTGGATCGTCAAGTGCATCGCGAGCTTCTTGTTCCAGAAGAAATCTATTGGTATCTGAACGAGGCATGATCACAAAACTATGATCATCCTCATCAACCGCATCTGCGTCATTTGACGTTTCTATGCGAAATAAACCCACCATCAAAAAAGCTAAGAAACCTACAGTAAGAACTGCCATAAAGAATACGGGCTTGGGCTTCTGATTTTTCATTTAGTTTTCTACAGGCCTAGAGACAACCTGATTAACTTTGACTTTGAGTTTATAAGCTAGAGAGTTAATTCTCATGATATGCTTATAAGCAATACTTTCATGAGCTTTTAGGGAAATCGTTGGTAAACGTCCATTACCACTAACTGTTGGCTGAGTGCGATCATGGATCCTTTCTGCAAGCTTCACTTCAAGATCTTCCCAAGTCACTTCTTCATTATTAAAGAAAACTACAATCGACTCTTGTTCTTTATCTGATTCTCGAGGGGCTAAAACTACAACCAGCTTATCGCCTGCAACCATAGGAGCTTCACTTTGAGGTAAATCCACCGAGTAGCCAGGCTGAAAGTCATATGAAGTACTTATAAGGAAGAAGATGACCAAGATGAACATTATGTCCACCAATGGAGCTAGATCCATCTTACCTCGAAAGATTCTTACATTAGTCTTGAAGCGCATCGTTCTCCACTAACTCCGGCTCCGCTTCAATATATTCCGGAGCGGTTTCTTCATTAACTTCGTCATTTGCATCAAGCTTCACTTCGTTGTGACTGAGGAAATAAACAATCTCTGTCGCAGCCATTTCCATTTCATTTACAATGCTCTCGACTCGAGTCACCAGTAAATTATAAAATGCATAAGTTGGTATCGCTACAGCTAATCCTGCTGCTGTGGTAATCATAGCTTCAGAAATATAAGGTGCTAAGTTTTGAAGGTTGATATAACTCGCTTTTTGGCCGATAGCGTGAAAGGCTTTGATCAAACCTGTCACTGTTCCAAGAAGACCTAAAAGAGGCGTTATATGAGCAATAGTCGCCAGTATGTTTAGGTTTTTTTCTAAACGAGGAATTTCGGACAAACTGACTTCTTCTATAGCTTGTTCGACATCTCTAGTATCTTGACCAGCTCGAAGTATCGCAGCTCTAGTCATGTGAGCAATAGGCCCGGGAGTATCATCGCAGATACTTATAGTTTCCACGACATTTGAACGTTTTAGATTATTAAAAATACCCTGAATAAAATCTTTTGTGTTGATCTGACAACGATGGTAGTGGAAAAGTCTTTCAACGACAATGAATAGAGAAATAACAGCACAAAAGATGATCGGCCACATAAGTGCACCACTCTTTTGCATAACTTCCCAAAAAGACTCGTATAATGAAATCATAAAAATTAAAACCTGATAGTTAAGGGTATTCCTCTAAATGTATCGCAGAAAGTAGTGACTCCTGACTTTTTTTCAATAAACTAAAGATCTTCAAATTGTACTAATTGACTATTTTAGCTCGCAGGAACTTACAATACACAATCCTAATTGTAAGGGGATAGCTCTTTCAAGACCTTAGGCAAATAAGCAATTAAATCATCTGCCACCATACTTCGCAATCCATTTTCTCTTCTTTCGCCACAAAGGCCATGAACAAATACAGCTGCTGCCACCGCTAAACGACCGTCATCAAATTGACTCAAAAAAGAACCAATTATTCCCGCCAAAACATCTCCCGAACCAGCAGTTGCTAAAGCTTGACTACCTGAACTGTTAATCACTACTTCACCGTCTGGATAGACGACACGACTAAATTGACCTTTAAGAACAACAATTGCATTTAGTTTCTCAGAAACCTTAGCTGCCATTTTTTCATTACAGCTTTCTAAGCAACCCAAACTTGCCCCAAGCCTTTTCAACTCTCCTGTATGTGGAGTTAAAACAGTCAACCCCTTTCTTTCCTGTAGCCTATCAACTAATTTTGACAGATGTACAAGTGCGCCAGCATCAACTACAACATCTAAGTCTGTCTTGAGAATCTCAGCAACTAACGACTCTTCTGAAGAAACACCTCTCATACCCGGCCCAACCACAACACTTGGAGACTTTTTCACATACTCAAGAATTCTTTGTCCGCAACTTTCGTCAAAATCCCCATCCATAGTTTCTGATTCGCCAATACAGATAACTGAATCAAAGCTGCACTTTATTGCATCTCCTGGGGTTACACACGTCACCATGCCTGCTCCTGCTCTCGCCGAGGCTTTAGATGCAAGTGATGGCGCACCTTTATAGTTAGCACTACCACCGATTATCAAAGAGACGCCTGTATTGTATTTATGCGAAGAGTGAGACTTACGTTTAAACAGAGGTTGAATCATTGCCGCGTCAATCAAAACTCCCTCAGATGAAAAACTATTGATAATGTCATCTGGGAAACCAATCTTAATAACCTTTAGAACACCAGATTTTTCTGGTCCTTCTTGCCGAAACAAACCAATCTTGGGCAAGCCAATAGTCAAAGTTAGATCCGCTAAGACCGCCTCACCTAAAATACTGCCCGTATTACCACATAATCCTGTTGGACTATCAATTGCAACAACTATGGAGTGACTACTATTTATTGCTGTTACTATGGATAGGTATGGCTCTCTTAAGTTGCTTGTAATTCCTGTACCGAGCAAGCAGTCAACAACTACGTCGCCTTTAAAGATCTCAAAAGTGCTACTTTTTGTAGAAACTTGCACTTCAAGCGGAAGTAACTTAAAAAAGTGTAGGGCATCTCCGACTAACTCATCTACTTCACAAGCGAGATGCGCTACAACGTCAAAACCGTTTCGAAACATTTCTGAGGCGATAACAAAGCCATCGCCACCGTTATTACCCTTTCCACAAAAACAGACTATTCTTTTTTGAAAATTTTCATGAATTCCATTTTCTAGAAATTTGCAGATCTCTTTAGCTGCCCCAACTCCAGCTCTCTCCATAAGAATTGAGCCTGAAACACGACCCGATTTTATCGTCTGAGAATCTATAGCACGCATTGTATCTGAAGTGACTATTCTCATATCTCTCCTCAAAAACTATTGAAATAATTTAAGCTAACGCTATTTCTCAAATAAAAAACAATCATGGCAAATATGAACGACATCTCTTTAGGAATATCCCCTTGTCCAAATGACACTTTTATGTTTTATCAGCTTCTCCATAAAAGCGAGTGGGCCGAAAAACTCAAAGCAAACCTGACGATTGCAGATGTCGAAGAATTAAATAAGCTTTGCCTAAGTGAGTCAATTGATGTTTCAAAAGTGTCTTTTCACGTATTGGGAAAACTACGAGAAAAATACTTTTTACTTAACTCCGGAAGTGCACTCGGCCGAGGTTGTGGTCCTCTAATCATCTGTAGTGAGAAAAATCTACAACTCTCGGGAAAAACTATTGCAGTTCCAGGATTAAATACGACTGCTTATCTACTACTCAAGTGTTATGCTCCAGATGACATCGAGATCAAAGAAATGCTTTTCTCTGACATCATGCCTGCAGTAAAAAATGGAGACGTTGACGCGGGCCTCATTATTCATGAAAGCCGCTTTACATATAGAGACGAAGGTTTAGAGCTCATTGCGGACCTAGGAGAATGGTGGGAAACTTATAGTGGTTTACCAATTCCACTTGGAGGTATCATCGCTAAACGCTCTCTACCAACCGAGCTTATTAAAAAAATTGATACAGCTCTCAAGTATTCTGTTACTTCTGCACTAAAGTCTAACTGGCAAACAAATGACGATATGATGAAATTCATCTTATCAAATAGCCAAGAAATATTACCAGAAGTGTTAAACTCACATATTCGAACTTATGTCAATGACGAGTCCATCGACCTCTCAATGGAAGGACGAAAAGGAATCGAAAAACTATTTTCTGTTGCTGAAGAAAGAGGCTTTATACCAAAATGCGACCTACCACTATTTGCCCCAAAATGATTAAAACTCTTTCATTATTACTCCTGCTTCTTTTCGGATCGTCCTGCTCTACCACCTCTTCGAGCAATGGCGGGACAGTCATCATTGGAAAGCGAAAATACCAAGTCATCAATCATGCTACTGTCAGAAAATATCTAGATAAAGCAAATGCCGTAGTTGCTTGGCACCAGATGTCTGAAGATGCCGTTATCCGTACGACACACAGAGGAGAACGAAAGGAAGCTGACTTTTATATAGCAAATTTATCCGATGGTTTAGATAAGCTTTTCAAAGGTCGCATCACTATTGTCATGATTATTGACGAAGAACATGTTCAGCACGATAGGGCAAAAAGACTTCTCATGTCCTTAAATCCCAGAAAAGTTAAAGTCTACATAAGTTATTTCAAAAAGAAGAAAATCGAAGAGCCAAAAGATGAGAGCTACTTATGAAGCACTTATTCTTTGCGACAGAGTTTGAAGCTCAACCTTTTATCGAAAGCCTTTCGCCATTGACTCAAAAAAATAATATTTTTGAAGGTCATACCAACATCATTATTATCGGGACTGGTTTAGTCAATGCGGCTATATCTACACTTAAGTATTTACAAAGTATAGACATAAGTTCAAGCGACCAATTTATAAATCTTGGAATCGCCGGTTCTGCTAATAGTCAATTTAAACTTGGTGATGTCGCTACAATAAAAACAGTCAACATATTTACGACGGAAGAACATTCCGAATCGAGTCAACAGATCTGGCAACAATCATACCCTGAGGTCCTACTTACTGGGAAATACTCACTAGGATCATCTCTCCATCCAGTTTGGAGTGATAATGCGAGAGACGCCGCGAATCAATCAAGTTTTGATTTTATTGATATGGAAGGTTACGCCTTTGCTCAAAGCTGCAAAGAAATGAATATCCAACCAACACTTATCAAATCTGTAAGTGATTCTCTTGTTAAAAGATCTCAAACTAGCTTTATCCAAAACGCCAAACTAGCAATTATTGACTTACACACTCACTATAATAACTTATAGAAGTTTTCGGCGAACACCTTCAAAGAGAAAAACTGTTGCAGCTTGAGCTACATTTAAAGACTCTGCGTCTCCTGGCATAGGAATCGTCACTTTCTCTCCATTCGAAAAATCGGATATACCGCCACCTTCTTCGCCAAAGACTAATGCTCCACCTTTTAAGTCAAAGTCATCGGCATAGCAACTCAAACCATCTCTTGGAGTCGTCAGCCATACTTTACCTTCCACCAATTTGCTCAAAGAAGATATATCATCGATTTGCGACAGCTTCATTTTAAAATGGGCTCCCATTGCTGAGCGAACAACTTTAGGGTTATAAGGATCAACTGTTCCTTTTGTCAGGATGACTTCCTTAAGGCCGATTGCCAGAGCCGTACGAATAATCGTCCCGACATTTCCAGGCTCTTGTAACCCGTCAAGGACCAAAGCAAAAGGATCTTTAAGCAAAGGTTTCGAAATTGGCGTTTTTTCCACTATTAACATTATTCCCTGTCCATTTTCTGTCAGAGATAACGACGAAAACTCTTTTTCTGACACCAAATAAACAGGGCACTTGAGTGAAATATCCAAGCGTTCTATCCCCTTTTCAGTGGCAACAACAAACCGTACTAAGTCCAAGGCTAATTCAGCTTCATTGCAACACCTTTCACCTTCGACTATGTAGAAGGTCGCTTTCTTTCGACCTTGTCGAGATTGATACTTTTTGATCTCTTTCTCGAGAGAATTTGGCAATTTTTGATGCATAATTTCCTTTAAAACTGATTTTTTGCACTGAAAATGACAAAATTATTATCCTAATACTGGCAAAAAGAAAGTAGCATGTTAAGTTTTTTTTTGGAATTAACAGTTTCTACGGAGATTGAACTGTGAAAAATAGTTTGCCTAAAACGGAGTGCCTTGGTATGATTAAGCGCTTATCTGCATCAGCCCTAGTGGTGTTAACAGTTGCTAGCTGTAAGCAACTTGATGAGAAGCCTGCAACTGACGCTGTTGCTGAAGAAAATATTTACAAACCTCGTGTTATCGATGTAAATAAAGTTAAATTTATGACCCCAGAACAAAGAGCTGAGAAGCTTGGAAAAGACTGGGATAAAAACAAAGCTTTATCTGATCACATCGATCCTGATAACGTTGAAGTTAAAGTTGACATGTCTACGGACCGTGAAGTCAACCTTAAATATGCCAAGCAATTTGCACTAAACGTTCAAGCGAAAAACTCTAAAGGATATGGATCTGTATCCATTTCTAGTCAGTGGCTTAAAGTTGGAGATAAAATCTCTTTCGAAGCTATTTCTGACGACAAAGCGACTTTTACTGGTTGGGAAGGCGACATCAAAGAAGGTGTTGTCATCAAAGGTAATGAAATAAGCGTTGTTATGGACAGACCTAGAACTGTCTACGCTGTTTTTGCCTCCAACGAAAATGAATTAAGCGTTGACTCTAAGTTTGGTGACCCTAAAGGTTCTGGAACTTACAAAAGAGGTCAAAAAGCTAAGTGGTCTGTTACTTCTCCTTACAATATCTCCGATGTAGAAAGAGTAACAACAGCGGTCACAAGCGGCGTTATCGATTTAGACGATGACAAAACAGTTAAGATTGACTGGCAAAGAGAATTCATGGTTAAGGCAAGCAGCAATGACCTTGGTTCAGTCAACGGCGGAAACAACTGGGTTTCTCAAGGAGCTGACACAGTATTAGAAGCTGTACCTGGTGACGAAACTATCGGTTTTGTAAAATGGGAAGGTCTTGAAGGCGCTCAAGCGACTGCAAACCCTCTAACACTCAAAGTTGACAAGCCTGCAAATCTTAAGGCTATCTTCGCTAAGAAACAGTATAACCTTATCGTTAACTCTGAAAACGGTGAAGTGACTGGTGCTGGTCTTCAGCCTACTGGTTCAAATGCAAAGTGGTCAGTAACATCTCCAGTTGCGACTGATGATGAAGCTGTCAGACTAGCTGCAGTTCCTGCATCTGGTGTTGCTGAAATGACTAAAGATCAAACAATCAATATTAAGTGGGTTAAAGAGTTCCGCGTTAAAGTTGCTAAAAGCAACGGCGAAGCTGTTACTGACTTAGGTGAAGTTTGGGTCAAAGAAGGCGAAGAACTCAAAAACTACGAGATCGCTCTTGTTAAATACGAAACAAATCCTGAAAAAGTTTATTCTTGGACTGGCGACATTCCTAAAGATAAACGCGGTGAATATCCACTAACTGTTAAAGTTACAAAGCCACTTGAGCTAGTTGCTAACTTAAACCCAGTTATGCACAACCTTACTTTTAACAATGAAGTTGATAATCAGCCAGATGTTTTCGAACACCTAAACACTGATAAAGCTTCACACAACGTTCCAAACATTCGCTTCGTAAACGACGGCGTACGTATGGTTCTAGATAAGAAAGACCTTAAAGGACAAGTTGACGGCATGTCAGCAGTTCCAACAGCTAAGAAAGTTGCTAAAGACGACAAGTCTAGCATCCAAACTGTTGATTTCGAAGGTTGGAAGAACTGCGTTAGAATCAGAACTGCATTTGCACAAGCAATCATCAGTCCTGAAGCTGGCCGTGTTGTTTACTTCGGTTCGCCAGATAACAAAACAAACCTTCTGTGGTTGAATGAAGACTACAAAGGTACCATGACTTCTAAAACTCAGGCTGAAGAAGACTGGGCTGACAAAGGTGGATCAAGAGTTTGGGTTGCACCTACTCTAGTAAGACCAGTTCTAACTGGCAAAAAGTTCCCACCGGCATATGAAGTTGATGGCGCACCATTTAAGAATGTAATCATCAGTGGTGATAGAGTTATCGTTCAGCACTTCTCAAGCGATGCTTATGATTGTGCGATCGAAAGAACTTACCAAATCAAAAAGAATAAACTGATTGTTGATACAGCTCTAGTTAAAACTGAAGCAGAAACTCACAAGTACCTTATCGGTCCTGTGACTCTTACTCAGTTCGTTAGACCTGACAAAATCACATTCGGTAAATCTCTTGCTCCAGCTGACCACGTTGAAGGTTATGCTGCTCTAGCAGGTGATGTTCCTGAGTTCAAAAAGAATGAACTTGATGAAAACAGATTCACACTAGAAGTTCCAAGAGAAAATGATTCTGATTGGAAGTTCGGTACTTATACAAACTTCACTCAGCTAGAATTCAAAAACTACATTTTGAATACTTACAGCAAGTTTGGTAAGAGCGCTGTTTTCCCTGAGAAGAACTGTAACGTTACTTTCTTCGTTCCAGAAGATCCAACAGACTTCGTTGAAGTTGGTCACGTAGGTGAGCTATTTGAGCTTTCTGATGACAAACAAACTTCAACTGTTATCTGGGAACTAGAGAAGCGTTAATCTTTCTCTCAGAAAATTGATCTAAAGGCGGCTTCGGCCGCCTTTTTTTATGTCAAAATTTCCAAGTGAAGCCCAATTAAAATAAGTCCGACTTATAGTCATCTAAGGCTAAAGTCTTTTCATAACCCAATATCACATCAACCTTATCATTTACGACGTAACTTACTTCTCCACCCATAGTCCAGTAAGTATTATCTCCTTCTGCACTCGTCGTTAGAGAATCAACAAAGCCAACGGTAAATGCCGTGGCAAATGAGTCCGTCCAATTCTTCCCAAGCCAAAAAGCTCCTACATATAGAGTATCATTGCCATATTCATAAAATGTCCGCGTCACAGAATGAGCAGTAGAAGCATAAAAGTGCTCAAACTCATGCCAAGTACTAAAAACCATACCACCGCCATAACCATAGGCATTTGAATTAAAGTCTTCTATGTCTGTCTCTTGATAAAAAGTATAAGCTCCAAGTCCATAGTTATCATTGAACTTATAATGAACCATGACATCTCCGCCATAAGAGGTACTGGTAGTTTTATTTTCTCCTCCTCGATGATTCTTACTTCTTCCTAATGAAAATGAAAGTGAAGTTTTTTCGGTCAATTCTCCGCCCAAAACCATATTAAAACCTTTTTCTTTACCTGACCCATTGGCTAGTTTATCATCGTAAGAAACATAAGTTGTATTGACTTGAGTATAGGCTTCTCCTAACCAGTCATCGCCAGATGATCGCGGCATCATTATTCTTTGAAGCTGTAAGCCTCGCTTAACAACTCGTTTAACTGAAATACTTGTGGGAGAGTCAGGTCTTGCTGGTCTTTGAGATTCTTTCACAATCTGTTCAATGATCGCTAAAAACTTTGCTCCTACCTTTTTACCAAATAAGGCCATCACATAAACATGAGAGTTTTGACCCTTTTTGGTACCAGCACTAAAATGGTCTGCTATATCTTGAGCCTCCTGTATTGAAATAGGAAAGCCTGCATTTTGAAAAAATATCTGTATCCCACCAGGAGCCTTAACGCTCATTGGAATCACGTCATCTTCCAAAATATCTATAGCCTTAAGAATTTTTGCTGCATCGGCCAAGTTAACTTGAATGCCATTTTGAGCAAAAACTTTTTGTAATTGAGTGTTACTTACTCCATCGCCAATATCAAAGGATGCAATCCCCTGAAGAGTTTGTTCTGCTTTATACACTGGTCCGAAATAATCTTTAAAATCCTGAGACCATCCATTTGAAATCGAGATCATCAATAATATAAAAACTAACCTTTTCACACTAAAATCCCCTTAATCAGCGACTTCGTCTATAAAATATGTCGAACTGATCTTACCTTATTCAAAAATAATATTGGTTTTATATACGCATGGAATGGGCCCCAAATAAAGATTTAGCTCAAAACACAAATATTTCTGTTGCTATGGCAAGGGTTTTCCTCACTGATTATGAGAAGTTTTACCAGTGGTCCATACAGCAAAAAGTTAAGTTCTGGACTCTCACGACTAAGCTTACTGGAATAGTCTACGACAAACGTCCAGACACCTTTCTAGAGATTCATGAAGAGAAAGAAAAGTCCATCTGGCTTAAAGGCGCTGAGCTCAACATCGCCAAGTCATGTTTTACGACATCTCTAGATGCTATAGCCATAAAGTTTCAAGAGAATCCAGATGCAGAGTTAAAGCAAATCACCTATGGGACACTCAAAGAATATTGTAACCGAATTGCGAATAGCTTTGAACATGATCACCTTGAAGCAGGGCAAAAAATAGCTCTTATATGCCCTATGACTGCAGAGGCTGTGGCAATCTACATAGCGTCAGTTCTATACGGACTTATAATCATCCCTATTTCTGCAGACTCATCAACTGAGGAGATCTCTAAAGTACTATCTCAAGAATCTCCACACTTAGTCTTCACCCAGGACATTCATACTAGAAGCAATAAAGTCACAGATATATACACAAAGGTGACCGATGCCACGAGCATCAGAACAGTAGTTATTCCAGAAAAAGAATCCGTTTGCCAAGATTTGCAAAAAGATGATAAGGCATGGGCTACTTTTTTATCTTCAAAAAAAATATTTAGCCCCAAAGCCACATCTCCAGAAACACCCATTTCCATTTTCACAAACAGTGAATCTCCTATCACTTGGAATCATACCAGTCCGATAAAAATGGCTGCAGATGGCTTTTACCATATAAACATCCAACCGTGCGACACTGTTTGTTTTCCTTCTGACTTCGATCACTCCATAAGTACTTGGCTTATATTTAGCACCTTAATCAACCAAGGAACAATTGCGCTATACTATGATTGTCCTGAGAAAAGTGATTTCTCAAAATTCATTGCTAATGCTCAAGTTAATATTCTAGGAGCAATGCCAGAATTAATTTCGGATTGGCACAAGTCTAAGAAGATGGAAGGCTCTGACTGGTCAGCGATTAAAAACTACATATCAACTGGTAACAATCGCGATATTAAATCCGCAGAGTATCTAATGAAACTAAGTGGCGAGTGCAAACCAATTATCGAGTATCTTATTCACCCAGAACTCTCTGGCGCTTACTTAACTGGATCATTGATAAAAAGTGTTTTCCCATGCCAATTTTCAACTCCAACCCTTGGCTCTGAAGTTTCACTCGAAAAAGACCAAAGAACAAAACTTCACTTACCATTACTAGGGTCAACTCCAGCTATTAAAAAACCAAAAGCCATTTCTGACTACTTATATTTGGACGATGTCATTGAAGAACTTCCATCTGGCTACTACAAGCTCTGTGAATAGTCCTGCCACTTACGGGCCATTCTAAGTATCGATTCCTCTGTCGTGTAGTCACTCAAGTCTGAGATAGGCACCCAAGCGAGATCATGGGACTCTTCACTCACTATATAGTCTTCATTTTCTCCACAAACAAAAACAAAACGTATATCAAAGTGAAAGTGCTCTGGCTCTGATTTTCTAGCAGGAATGATATGACAATCGATATCGAAAATAGCATCATTAACAAAGGTCCAATCCTCGACCCCTGTTTCCTCCACGGCCTCTGTCAATGCAACCTTAGCTACATCGCTCTCACCATCACAGTGCCCTCCAGGTTGAAGCCACATATTTAGCTTTCGGTGATGAGTCAGTAAAACTTTATCCCCTTGTTTATTCACCAACCATCCAGATCCAGTAAAGTGGCCATACTCATTTTCTCGATCAAAACAATCTTCATATTCTTCAATAAAATTAATAAATTTCGACCTTACTTCGACTTGTTCTGGATATTGTTTCAATAAATTTAAAATCTTATTTCTATGCATGTGCAACTAACCTTATTTGGAATACTCAGGATTAACCTCAATTGACTTGTAAAGAACACACCTCGTAGCTATGGTAAGGCAAATTTTTAAGCATGGATATCCCAAATAAAATGAGACTTTTAAACCTTATCACTTTAGCTTTTTTACTCTTTTCTTGTTCTTCAAATATAGACCCAAACTTACTCGCTCAAATTGAAAACAGAAATGATATAACTGAAGAGCTATTCGAAAACTATGAAGAAATAAATGATGAGTTGATCGATCTTATCGAAGAAAAAAACTATTTCTATGGCAAGCTAACAAAAACTAAGAATGAACTTCGCGAAGTAAACGCTAAAATCATTTCTCGCAAAAAGCGTATTTCCTCTATGGAAAACCCTGAAGCAAAAGAAGGCGAAGAAGTTCAAGCAGCTCCTGAAAAGCTCATCGCTCCTCATAGAGAGAAACTAGCTGGTTTTGAAGAAGAAAAAGTTGAGTTAGAAGCTGAAGCTGAGCTATTTTTAAAGAACACACGCGAATTCACTACTAAGTCTTTAGAAGTACGCAAAAAAAGAAACGCTATTTACGATCAATATACACAGTCTCGTCTAGCTCTTAAAGCTCTCCACGATCAAGCTGCTGCCGAAAAGCCTCAGGACTAAAAATTGTCCGAAAAGCAGCCAAGAAGGATCGCCATAAAACTACTGGCGGTCGCAGCTGTATTTGCTCTTATTTACTGGACTATTGGTGGACAATGGCAAGATATAATTGACACCACCAAGAAAGCCAACAAAGCGACTCTATTCATATCATTTTTAGTTTATGGAGTCGCCTTATACATCACCTGTTTTCGCTGGCATGTGCTCTTAAAACTCCAAGGGATTCACCTACCGCACTCTGAAGTCTTGAAACTTCATTACTCTGGTTATTTCTTCAATACAACTACACCTGGCGCAGTCACGGGAGATCTTATAAAAGTTGCTGCCGTCATGAAAAAGTCTGATGAAAAGATAGTCGCGGCTATGTCTATTTTTGTCGATAGGCTCATAGGCTTAACTGCTTTGCTCATCATTGTCCTTCTTGCACTCATCCCAGCCAAAGACTTCTTACTATCTACCGAAGATCATGAAATCAAGTTAGCTGTCCTCACGGTTAGTTTGGGTGCATTAGCCAGTCTCTTCTGCATAATCGCCTACTGCTTTAAAAGCTCTCTTCTCAAAGTCTCTCTGATCAATCGCATCACATCTTGGTTTAATAACAAATTTCCAAGACTTGGAGTCGCATTCAATGAGATAATCAAAGCCGGCGACCTCTATCAAAACAAGTGGCAAGCCTGTCTCGGCCTACTTTTTCTTTCTATTTTCGCTCATCTATGCCTAGGTATAAGCTTTTATTTGATTGGCAAATCACTTGGCCTAGAAGTTTCCCCTGTACTCTTTATCCTATCGATGCAAATCTCAAATGCCTTATCTGCTGTGTTCCCACTACCTGGTGGACTTGGACTAAGAGACACTATTGGTAAAACCTTTTTGCTGGCTGCCGGTACCTCAAGCATCATGGCCGCGACTGCGCCTTTATTATACACGGGGATTATTCTCGCATGGGGGCTTATTGGAGCTTTAGTTTTTGTCTATTGGCATCTGACAAAATAGAACAATATTGATTAAACCAAAATCACGCATTAAAGTTTAGAAAATTTATTGGAGACCACATGAAATACCTGACTATTTTCATACTTTTGCTAAGTAACATTTACGCAGAAGATTGGCTCTCTTTTCGTGGTTCACAATCAAATATTGGCAGAGCAAATGTAAAAATAAGCGATGCCCCAAAACTTACTTGGAAGTTTACTACTGGCGGCCCCATAAAAGGAACTGCTGCCATCACCAAAGATAAAGTCTTTATCGGCTCAGAAGATAACAAGTTTTACTGCCTCAACTTATCTGACGGCAAAGAGCGTTGGTCTATCGAGTTAAGTGACATCATCGAATCTTCCCCGCTTATTCTAGAAAACGACGTCGTCATCGGTACTGCTGACGGAAATCTTCATCGACTCGATAGTAAGTCAGGTAAAATACTATGGACATACAAAGCTGAAGATAGATTTGCTGGAGGAGCAAATTGGTTTGAGCTAAATGGTGAAAAAGTTGTCGTTGCGGGAAACTATGATAACTTCGTTCATGCAGTTAATTTCAAGACTGGTAAAAAAACTTGGACATATGAAACTGAAAACTTCATAAACGGTACTCCAGCAGTTGATGGTGATAACATAGTTTTTGGAGGCTGTGACAACTTTCTCTATGTCCTAGGAACTGATGGTAAAATTAAGAATGAAATTGATTTAGGTTCATATATCGCCGGATCTCCAGGGATGGAAAATGGCAATGCTTATATTGGTCACTACGACCACAAATACTTTCGAGTCGATGTCAAAACAAAGAAAATCATTTGGGAATTCTCTAAATCCACATTTCCTTTTTTCTCTAGTCCAGCCATCGGTGAAAAACAAATCATCTTTGGAGGTCGAGACCGCCGAGTTTACTGCTTAGACAAAGAAACTGGCAAAAGAACTTGGAGTTTCAGAACTAAAGGAAAGAACGATTCTTCGCCTCTACTCTCAGATGGTAAAGTAATCTTCGGTTCTTCAGACGGCAGAGTTTATATTTTAAATGCTGAAGATGGCAAAGAACTATGGCAGTTCGATGTCGGAAAAGCCATCATTGCAGCTCCTGCTATAGCTCATAATTCAATTGTCATCGGTTCAACAGATGGCATACTCTATTGCTTCAAATAACCTGGAAAAACATGTCCTACTTAAAACTTATCCTTGCACTAACTATCTCTCTTGCTTCAACTCTTTTGTCTGTCGAACCACCAAAGTTTCCAGCTCCTCCTTTTGAATTAATTACTAATAGGTAAACCCCCGGGTTTCCCGGGTGGACTCTCCAAGTTTTACTTTTGCGGCATTCTGTTAAAGTCCTTTACGTGAACCGCCAAAGTATCACGTAAAGGAGATGTCTATGAAAGACTATGAAAGTTTAA
>JAJPOQ010000096.1 GCA_021232515.1 Lentisphaeraceae bacterium | reverse complement strand
CTCCTCGAATCAATCCTTTACATAAAATCTCGTAAAGTTCATTAAGAGTTACCCGACCTCCTGATGCACAATTATAAACTTGACCAATTGCTGTAGGTGACTCTACAAGAGCCGCTAATTGATTCATCTGAACCACATTTTCTACATATGTAAAGTCTCGACTATGTTCTCCATCACCATTAATGACTACCTGTTCATTCCTTTTTAGTAAACCTAAAAACTTGGGAATGACTGCGGCATAAGGGCCGTTAGGATCTTGGCGGGGACCAAACACATTAAAATAACGTAAGCCTATAGTCTCCAAACCGTAGTTTTTGTAGAAAACATCCGCATAGAGTTCATTTGTACATTTTGAAACTGCATATGGAGAAAGCGGCGCCCCTGTAACATTTTCGACTTTGGGTAATTCTGGATGATCCCCATATACTGACGAACTTGATGCATAGACAAATCTTTTCACCTTAGCATCTCTAGCAGCCACCAACATATTTAAAAAGCCTGTACTATTTACTTCATGAGTTGAGATAGGATCATTAATCGATCTCGGCACCGAGCCAAGTGCAGCTTGGTGGAGTACATAATCAACGCCGACACAAGCTTTATGGCAATCATCTAGAGAACGAATATCTCCATTTATAAAAACAAAATTTGAGCTCTCCATATGAGTTTCAATATTTGATAATTTCCCTGTACTACAATTATCAAGTACTACTACGCGATTGTTCTGTGATAATAAGGTATCGACTAAATGAGAGCCAATAAACCCAGCTCCACCAGTCACCAAGACCTTTGAATTTTCAATTCTCTTTTTCACACTAGGCGCTCCTATTCTCGTCCATACCGATCGTCCAGTCGTATGATATCATCTTCTCCCAAGTAACTACCACTTTGAACCTCAATGAGTTCAAGGGGAATTTTCCCCGGGTTTTCTAAAGCATGGATACTACCAATGGGAATATACGTCGATTGATTCTCTGATAAAACTATTTCTTGGTCACCATTAAGAACTTTCGCAGTACCTGAAACAACAACCCAATGTTCTGCTCGATGATGGTGTAATTGACGAGAAAGATTTTCACCAGGATTTACGGTAATATGTTTAACTTGAAATCTTTCACCACTATCAATTAAATCGAACTTCCCCCAAGGTCGACAGACTTGTCGATGATGTAGGATCTCTTGCCTTTCAGACTTCTTAAGTTGAGCTGTAATTTTCTTTACATTCTCAACTAAACTTTTATCTGCTACTAAAACAGAATCTGCAGTTTCGATAACAACTGTATTTTTAAGACCTAACGTACAAACTTGACGCTTTCTTGCAAAAACCATAGAGTCTTCTGTATCTTCAAGAATCACATCACCTTTAGATACATTTCCATTTTCATCTTTCTCGCTTACCTCCCAAAGAGATGACCATGAACCTACATCATTCCAACCTGCATCTAAAGGTAAAACTACAGCATCCGATGTATGCTCCATCACGGCATAATCAATAGAGCTTGACGGACACTTCTCAAAAATCTCTTTTGGCACTCTTAAAAAATCCCTATCGCCTTCTGACTTTTCAAAAGAAGCTTTACTCAACTCATAAATCTCAGGCGCATACTTCTTCAATTCCGCTAAGTAAATAGAAGCTTTAATTAGAAACATGCCGCTATTCCAAAGATACTCCCCTGACTTCAAATACTTCTCAGCAACTTCTTTCGATGGTTTCTCTTCAAATGAAGAAACTTTGTATGCAAACTCCTCCAATTCTTCACCTCGGCAAATATAGCCGTAACCTGTTTCTGGAGCGGTGGGAACTATGCCAAAAGTTACAAGCTTACCTGCTTCTGCAAGTGGCTTAGCACGTTCGACAACTTCATAAAAAGTTTGTGGAGATAAAATCATATGATCTGCGGCTAAAACTAGAAGTAGAGGATCACTACCTGACTTAGCTGCTTTCACTGCCGCTAAAGCTATCGCAGGTGCTGTATTTCGTCCAACAGGCTCTAAGATTATAGATTCTGGCTCACAAGAGATTTCTCGGAGTTGTTCTGCGACTAAAAAACGATGATCTTCATTACATAAAAATAAAGGTTTTTGTAAACCCTCAATTCCATCTAGCCTTAAAATGGTATCTTGAATCATGGTTCTTTCAGAAACTAATGGCAAAAACTGCTTTGGATATAACTCTCGTGAAAGAGGCCACAATCTACTGCCTGTGCCGCCAGCCATAATAACTGGTAAAATCATCTCAACTCCAAAATTTTAATTCGTGTAGTTATACCGGAGTACTCGGTATATTCACAACTGATTCACTTAGGGCTCGAGAACAAGCTAATTCACCTCCTCTCTGACATTTACTGTACATAGACAGCTCATCCATCAATTTCCAGCACGGTCGGCTCATAACCTGAGAACTATTCGCTTCTTTCAGGAAACTTTGCTGCAATTCATGGTTTTTGAACTGCAAAGCATTCAACCAGTAATTTGACTTGCCATGATTAGGCTCACTCTTGAACTTCACATCTTTTACACTCTCAAAGAATTCCTTATATATTCCAGACAATTCCCTTTTTTGCATCAGCTTATCTGGCAAACTCTCTAGTTGAGCACAACCAAGAGCCGCATTCAGGTTTGGCATTCGATAATTGAAAGCTACTTCATCGTGTTCAAAGTCCCACTTATGCGGAACTTTTGCTGTTGTCGTTATATGCTTTGCTCTAACTGCCAAGTCTTGATCATCTGTAACTATCATACCTCCACCACCAGTCGTCATAACTTTATTACCATTAAAACTGAAGGCTCCTAATTTGCCAAAGTTCCCGGTATGTATACCATTTCTATAAGAACCTAAAGACTCTGCGGCATCTTCCACTAAACTTATGTTATAGTTTTCACAAATCTCAGCGATTTCATCGACCTTACATGGATGACCAAAAGTATGCATAGGGACACATGCTCGAATAACTTTGCTGGTGCTCCTATTTATGCATTCACCATTTACTTGTTTAGTTTCCTTTTCTAGAAAGTTCTTTAAAGCAATAGGACATAGGCCCATTGTTTCTTCATCGACATCAATAAAAATTGGTTTAGCGCCACAATAAGAGATAGCGTTACAGGTTGCGACAAAGGTAAGTGGCTGCGTTAATACTTCATCGTTTTGCTGAACTCTTGCCAGGATAAGAGAAACGTGTAAAGCTGCTGTGCCATTGACTACTGCAATAGCATGTTTTGATCCAACAAATGCAGCAAACTCTTTCTCAAAGCGATCGACGAATTCACCAACACTTGATACAAAGGTGGAGTTTATAGCTTCATTTAAATATTCTTTTTCTGAACCCCTAAAGCTTGGTTCGTGAAGAGGGATAAACTTGTCAGTTTTGTAGAGGCTTTTAATAAAGTCAATTATTTCTTGATTCATCTATTTAAATGGCCCGTATCGCTTAAATTTGACTAATTATAACGAATTTTGTCTTCGGCTGCAGCAAGTTCATTGCGCAAATCTGCTAATAAATCACCGTGTATATGTAATTCGTCGCGAATATTGTCGAATTCTTTAGTTCCAAGTGAGTCTACTTTGGCGGCATATTCGATTTTTAATAGATGGTCACGCATGTCATCTAAAATCCTAAAAAACTTATTCATATCGTTCCTTTTAGATAAATTAGCACAGTCTCTAAAAAGAGATATGACATCTACAAATAAAAACAGCACCCTCTCAAAAGAAAGGATGCTGCCATTGTGTGTGTGTTGGAGATTTTTTTAAATTAATTAAATTCCGAGAATGCGTCTGTTTGATGCTTCATCCGCTTCTCCACCAGCGAAATCGTCAAAAGTCTTGTCTGTTACGCGAATAATTTGATCGGCAATAAATTTTGCCCCTTCTGTAGCGCCGTCTTCTGGGTGCTTCATGCAGCACTCCCATTCAAGAACTGGCCAACCATCGAAGTCATACTTTGCAAGTCTTGAGAAAACGCCTTTAAAGTCCACTTGGCCATCGCCAAGAGATCTGAATCTACCTGGACGGTCGATCCAATCGGCATAACCACCGTAAACACCAGCTCTTCCGCTAGGAATAAACTCAGCATCTTTCACATGGAAGACTTTGATTCTCTCGTGATAAATGTCGATAAACTCTAGGTAATCCATACATTGAAGAACAAAGTGTGATGGATCGTAAAGGATGTTACAACGAGTATGGTTTCCACAGGCTTCGAGCATTCTTTCAAATGTTATTCCATCATGTAGGTCTTCACCTGGATGTAGCTCAAAGCCGATGTCGACACCACATTCGTCAAAATAATCAAAGATTGGAACCCATCTTTTCGCAAGCTCTTTAAAACCTGTTTCAACTAAACCTGCTGGACGTTGAGGCCAAGGATAAACTGTATGCCAAAGAAGCGCGCCAGAAAATGAACCTTGAGTCGTAAGACCAAGTCTCTCTGAAGCTTTTGCGGCAAATTTCATTTGCTGAATCGCCCACTCAGTCCTTTCTTTAGGCTTACCATGAAGCTCTTTAGGCGCAAATGTATCGAACATAGCATCATAAGCAGGATGAACAGCAACAAGCTGTCCTTGTAAATGAGAAGCAAGTTCTGTTATCTGCAGCCCGTGATTATCAAGAGTACCTTTTAGGTCATCACAGTAAGTTTGACTTTCTGCTGCAAGTGGAAGGTCAATACAACGCTTATCCCAAGAAGGAAGTTGGACGCCTTTAAAGCCTTTTGAAGCTGCCCATGCAGCAGCGTTTTCTAAATTATTAAATGGCGCTTCATCACCCATAAATTGAGCGAGAAAGATCGCCGGATCTTTCAATGTCTTCATTTTAAATCTCAAGGAATTAAAAAGTGAGGTCCACCAAGGTCGAGTTTAACCAACCTTGATGAACAATCATTCCCTCACATAGCGCTGTGGTTAAACATGACGTTTAACTTTAGGAATCTGCTCACAAAATGTTTTTTATTTCAGTTCAACTTTCTAGATATTTTCTAGGTAAGTTTATGATTTCAAAATTGCTTCGATCTCATCTAGCTCTTCAGGAGTAAATGCTCTATTTTCTAGTGAAGCAACTGCGTCTTCGATATGTTGAACACGGCTAGCACCTAAAATAACTGAAGTCATTGTTGGATTTTTAAGAACCCAAACAACTGCCATCTGTGCAAGAGTTTGACCTCTGCGTTCAGCGATAGCGTGAAGCTTTTTAACTTTTTCGATTACTGCACCGTTTACTTCATCTTTTTGAAGGAAACCGTCATCACGACCAGCACGAGAGTTTGCCGGAATACCGTTTAAATACTTGTTAGTAAGAAGACCTTGAGCAAGTGAAGAAAAGCTAATACAGCCGATACCTTCATCATCTAGAGTATCAAGTAGTCCATCTTCAACCCAACGGTCAAACATGCTGTAACGAGGCTGATTAATAAGACAAGGAGTTCCAAGATCTTTTAGAATCGCAGCTGCTTGTTTAGTTTGCTCAGCATCGTAAGAAGAGATACCAACATAAAGTGCTTTACCTTGTCTAACGATTGAATCTAGAGCGCCCATTGTTTCTTCAAGAGGTGTATCCGGATCAAAACGGTGAGAGTAAAAGATGTCAACATAATCCAAACCCATACGTTTTAGGCTTTGGTCGCAACTAGCAACTAGGTACTTTTTTGAACCCCACTCACCGTACGGACCAGGCCACATGTCATAACCCGCTTTACTTGAGATAATCATCTCGTCTCTGTAGTGACCAAGACCTTCTTTAAGGATATTACCAAAAGTTGTTTCTGCAGAACCAAACGGAGGGCCATAGTTATTTGCTAGGTCAAAGTGAGTGATACCAAGATCAAACGCTTTGTGCGTCATTTCTTTAGCATTTTCATAAACGTCGTTACCGCCCCAGTTGTGCCATAGGCCTAAAGAGATAGCTGGAAGTTTCAGACCGCTTTTTCCGCAGCGGTTATATACCATAGAGTCATAACGAGACTCAGCAGCTTTATAATTCATAATTGTTTCCTGTGTAGTATTTATTTTTTGAGTGTTTTATGCGAGTAATTCTGGAATAATGTCCGCGCCTGTTTGTGATAACTGCTTATTTCGACCGCCATGGAAGAAAGTCAGTCTATTATCATCTAAACCCATTTGGTGAAGGATCGTTTTGTGTACATCTCGGATAGGTCTTGCAACTTCAACGGCCTTATCACCTATCTCATCCGTTTGACCTATAGTGTGACCTGCTTTGAAACCACCACCTGCAAAGAACATTGGCATAGCAAACTTGTTGTGATCACGACCACCACCACGATTCGATCCATTATCTGGAGATCTACCGAACTCACCGCAGAACCAAACGAGAGTATCTTCTAAAAGACCACGTTGTTTTAGATCCTGTAAAAGGCCTGTTATCGGCTTATCAACCGTGCTAATCAAAGCTCCGTGAGCTCGTGCTAAAGAATCGTGCGAATCCCAACCCGAAGAGTAAACTTGAACAAAACGAACACCCTTCTCGATCAATCTTCTAGCTAAAAGACAACGACGGCCAAAGGCATCACTACCATCTTGGCCTATGCCATACATGTCTTTAACATGCTGTTTTTCATTATTAAGATTCACAAGTTGAGGAATAGTCCCCTGCATTCTATAAGCTAGCTGATTTGCTTCCATACGAGCTTTAAGGTCGCCATGATAAGAATGCTTTTCATAATGTTTCTGGTTTAACTGAGTCAGCAGATCCAAGTTTGTCTTCTGAGTATTCTTATCAACATACTTTGGAGGCATGATGTCTAGTAAAGGAGAACCTACAGGTCTCATAGGAGTACCCTGAAAATAAGCTGGAAGATAACCGTTTGACCAGTTTGCTGAACCACCCTGAGGATAGTTTAGTTCTGGAAGAACGACATGACCTGGTAAATCTTGATTTTCTGAGCCTAGTCCGTAAGTTATCCAAGCTCCAATGCCCGGGTCGCCGATAAACTGATTACCTGTATTCATCTGGTAACAAGCACTTGGGTGATTTACTGAATCAACCATGGCACCGCGATAAAAACATATATCGTCAGCAACCTTACCTAGTTCTTTAAAATTGTCTGCCATCCATGCACCAGACTCCCCTCTTTGAGAGAATGTAAATGGACTCTTAAAGTATTTTCTTTTTCCAGACTCCATCGCCGATTTAAACTTTGAATCGCGAACGAACTCTTTGCCATCAAGCTTATCAAGTGCTGGCTTTGGATCAAAAGTATCCATATGACTTGGTCCACCTTCCATGAAAAGCATGATGCAACGCTTAGCTTTAGCTGGTAGATGTCCCTTCTTTGGAGATAATGGGCCGGCTTGAATGCTATTTTGTGGAAGTGCCATAGCTCCTGCTGCTGTAGCCATACCTGATAAAAAACTTCTTCTATTCATCATCATATCTCCTTAGTACACGTACAGAAATTCGTTTGAGTTAGCCATGATCAGACAGAGTTCATAAAGACCTCTTACTTCTGCATTTACTTCCCATGGCATAAGGTCACGTTCATAATTTGTTAAGTTATTTAGCTGCTGAGTCCACTTCGCTGGCTTACCGGTTCTCTCTGCCATAAAAGTTGCGTTGAAGACTTTCTTAAGAGGAACTTTTTCGACCTTGTTCTTCTTGTGAAATTCAGTCATCTTAGCAATATGAGCCTTCGCTATTTTAGTTTCGTCCGAAGACGGCATACGGCCATAAAATTCTTTAAATAGTTCACTTACTTGCTCATCAACATTTTTAGTTTGAGTATAGATCTTATTTGCTAGAGCAATCGAACGATTGTGAGAGAACTCTGAGTTAAATAGAGAGAACGACTGAGGTGTCACTGTCGTTTCGTCACGCTTAGCACAACTAAGCTCTGAACCTGGCTTGTTAAATACCTCTAAGAAAGGATCCGAAACCGAACGTCTAACGAATGCGTATATTTGGCGACGGTGTCTTTCACTCCTCTTAACAGATGGCTGCCAAGCTGGTGCAAGAGTTCCCATGATAAGTCTATTTTGCAAAGCAACTTCCCAGTTGATCTCAGGGAAAACTCCAGGACCGCCCATTTCTGGGTTCAGCTCATTCGTCATATTTAGCAGAGTATCATAAATCATCTCAGCCTGTAAACGACGTGGTGGGAAGTAAGCAAGTAACTTGTTATCTGGATCTTTCTCAGCCAAAACCTCAAGTTTGTTATGAACACTTGCCATTTGAAAAGCATTTGTCGTCATAATAAACTTATGAAGCTTTTTGATCGACCAACCATTATCAACAAACCAAGTTGCCAAGTAGTCTAGTAACTCTGGATGAGTCGGTTTTGCGCCCATCTTACCAAAACTGTTTGGAGTCGCGACGATTCCTTTATTGAAATGTTGCTGCCAGATTCTATTAACTATCACTCTTGCTGTTAGAGTATTTTTTTCATTTGCTACCCACTTAGCAAAGGCTAGTCTTCTGCCATCATTCGTTTCTGGGATAGTGTTATAAGAAGTTGGGCTGACTCGATCATTTGAAGCGTGAACTGCCGATAAAACTCCAGGAGTCACTTCTTCTGCAGGAGACTCAAGGGCTCCGCCAGTAAGAATTCTGGTCTTTGGCAGTTCTGGACCATTTTTGATTGAAAAAGTGCCAGGAATATAACGTTTCTTCTCAAGATTAAAGTATTTTTTTTGCTTAGAAGTAATAGGACCTGTTGAAATACGAGACTCTTCATCGGCCATCTCTAAAGACTTATCGATTAACTTTATACGCTCCTGACTTAGAGCTAAGTTCCTCTCTTTATCTCCGAGGTTCTCATAGTGTTGAAAAGGAACTTTCGTATCAGCAAAGTGAGCTGTCGAAAAAACTGCTTGCATACGATAATAGTCACGAGTTGGAATCGGATCAAATTTGTGATCGTGACACTTTGCACAACCAACAGGCTGAGCTAAAAAAGTCTTACCAACACTTTCTGTAACATCATCTAAGAACAACTGTCTAGTAACTTCCGAAACACTCATAGTCGTGTGCTCCCAAGGACCAGTTCTCAAAAAACCCGTCGCAATGATGTGATCAGGCTCATTTCCGGTCAATTCATCACCGGCGATTTGCTCTATAACGAACTGATTGTAAGGCTTATCGTCATTAAAAGAACGAATTACATAGTCGCGGTAACGCCAAACATGTGGTCTCTCCCAGTCATTTGCATAACCGCCTGTATCAGCATAACGAACAACGTCAAACCAGTTTCTTGCAGCTTGCTCACCATAGTGTTTTGAAGCTAAGAGCTTATCTATTAATTTATCTAGAGCATTTTTAGAACTGTCATTTACAAACGCTTGTATCTGATCAAATGAAGGGTTGATACCAGTTAAGTTTAGATATGCTCTTCTTGCGATCTTCGCTTTATCCGCTGCTTTGGCCATCTTTAAGCCATTATCTTTAAGCTTAGCTGCAATAAACTTATCTAGTGGATGAGCTTGATTTGACTTTGGTGGTGTAACTTTTCTTACAGGCTGAAATGCCCAGATATCTTCTTTATTGTAACGTCTTTCAGCCCAGTCTTTCGATAGCGCACCGCTAACTTCAACTTTCACAAAGTTTTCATCATTTTCTAGAAGACTATCATCTGGCCAATTCGCGCCAGCATTAATCCAGTCTTCCATCCAACCAATCTGTGCAGCTGTCAATTTCTCCGACTCTTTAGGAGGCATAGCGTCATCTTCATCAACTCTTTTGATGAGTTCCATGATAGGACTTTTTGCCGCATCTCCTGGGATGATCGCTGCGTGACCAGAGTCGCCACCTTTAATAAGGCTTTCGCGATCAAGCATGATGTAGTCTGCTTTTATCTTCTCTTTATTTTCGCCATGACAACCAAAACACTTTTCAGCTAGCATAGGTTTAATCTTACGAAGGAATAAAAGATCTATCTCATTTGCCTTATCTTCGGCCTGAAGAGAAGGAGACATGAAACTAAAAACTGTGAAGAAAAGTAACAAAGCTTTGAACGTAGAGAAGTTACTCGTAACTTTTCCGTTTGTATCATTTGCTTGCTGCCACTGCTTTCTGTACTCTCTAGGAGTCATACCTGTAAATTGTTTAAATTGTGTTGAGAAAAATGAAGCTGCTGAGTAACCTGTTTGGACAGCGATCCAGTTTAGGTCGTATACATCATTTTTAAGAAGTTTTTTTGCTTCTTCAACACGGATTTGATTGATCATCTTAACTGGGCTTTCACCATAAACCGATCTAAATCGACGTTGCATTTGGCTTACAGACAAACCTGAAATCTCAGCTAAGTCTTCTTGACGAATCTGTTTCTTAAAGTTCTGACATATATAACTAGCAACATTTGCCATAGAGACTGCGAACTGATCTTCATTTTGTTTAGAAACTTCATAGTAGCGGCAAAGTAGAAGAACCAACTGGGCAAATTGACTGCGAACCATGACTCTGTAGCCAGTTTTCTCTTCTTCGAATTCATTTTTCATTGCTTTAAAAAGTGACTGACAAACGGCCAAATCTTCCGTCTGTAACTTGAAACGTTGTCTATGAGCGCGACCTGATGGTGGGCGAGTTTCTATGTCGAATAAACCGTGGTAACCCATAAGAAGGTTAAGGTCTTCAAGGTTTCTTTGAATCTCATCTGGGGCAAACTGTATGACAGCTATCCCCAAGTCTTCACAATCCTGAAATTCGTGTTGATGCTCTCCGTTAATTACGAATACATCACCCTTCTCTATCGTGTAAGTCTCAAAGTCTGTAACGTGAACGGCACGTCCTCTAGTAACTATATTTAACTCGTCATATTCGTGTCCGTGACGGGGGAAGTCTCCAGCGTGGATCGAATACATGATATTTAAAGCTAAATCATCTTTAGCAAAATCACCTGCTGTTGTTCCGGTACATACATGCTGTACCGATTCGCCCTTAACGATATTTATATTCTTAGCTTTCATACACACCTTTAAAATGAGTCAATTCTTAAATTTATACGCAACCATAAGGCAATTACGAAATAATTACAAGTGACTTAATAGTTAAATTATATATTTTAATATCAAGTAACAAAAAGCCTTATTGAGCGTAATATTAGACATATTTAAATTGATTTTATTCTTAAATAATATAACAACATCACCTTCACACAACTTACACATCCTTGCGTTAATTTATAAAAAATATAATTCTTAAGCACAAAAACATCCGCAACAAAACTTTCATCGACCGCATCTACACCCTCTAAACTAATTGATTTATGCCAGCAAAATAAAAAAAAGATCACCATGAAGGCATGGTGAGCTAAATATCCAACTGAAGACAGACAAGCAAAAAACCTCTAACCTAGAGGACTACTTTTCTGTAAAGCCCTCCCTCTAGACTATCAATATGTAAAACCAACAAACAAGCTTCTAGAGGCTAGCATAAATATATAAAAGTCTATTCCGCCATAACAGAATAGACTGTGAGCTAACATGAGCAGATAAACTTTAGTGATGAGTGATTTAGATGAGTGTGAGATACAATAAAAAAGGGGCTGTATCAAAAGGTACAGCCCCTTCTTTTTAATTTTTTGACCTTAAGTAATTTTCTATTTTATGCCTTTAAGTCTTCCTGAGAGGCCAGTTAAAGCGTTTCTATCCTTTTTCAGCTCATATCCCCCTTG
>JAJPOQ010000127.1 GCA_021232515.1 Lentisphaeraceae bacterium | reverse complement strand
GCGTGGGTATTCATGGCTTATAACTTCACTAAAATGGCAAAAGCTAAAAGCGCTTAACAAAAGTAGTGAGGGAACTAAGAGTCAAGGGGGATATGAGCTGAAAAAGGATAGAAACGCTTTAACTGGCCTCTCAGGAAGACTTAAAGGCATAAAATAGAAAATTACTTAAGGTCAAAAAATTAAAAAGAAGGGGCTGTACCTTTTGATACAGCCCCCATTTTTTTTGTAAAAATTTAATCCACCCTTTGTTGTCATTCTTAAAATTTCCTAGCGTTAAATCAATTGGTTGTATGAAGAGAGGTTACCCAACTTGAATCATTTGTTGTTATTCATTTTTATATGCTTATTTCTATTGAGTTCATGTACTACGACGAATTCTTCATTGAAAAAGTTTGTTTACTCGGAAAAACAAATGGGTGTCGAGTTTCGGTATGTTCTTTATGCGGAGAGTGAATTAGAGGCAAATAAGGCTGTTGCTAAGGCAGTAAAGAGAGTAGAAGAACTAAATGAAAAGTTTAGTGACTACATCGTGGACAGCGAACTTTGGCAACTTTCGGCTTCTACTAAAGATGGTAAGCCATTTAAGGTTTCTGCTGAGATGCTCGAAGTTCTTCAAAAAGCGAAAGAGATAAACACTCTTTCAAATGGTGCATTTGATGTGACGGCTGGGCCTTACTTCCTTTTATGGAGGCATGCTCGACTAAAAAAAATGAAACCTTCTGCGAGATCGATGCAGAGAGCTGCGAATAAGGTAGGAACAGATAAGCTACTTATAGATGAGGGAAGGCAAGAAGTCACTTTAACAGCTAGTGGCATGAGGATTGACTTAGGCGGTATAGCTAAAGGTTATGCTGCGGACGAAGCCTTAAAGGTTTTATTGGAGAGCAAGTCTGTGAAGTTTGCTTTAGTTGATGCAAGTGGTGATATAGCGATGAGCACAAGCCCATCAGGTAAGTGGCCAGTTTATTTAGCTGATAACGATAAAGCAAGAAAAGATTTTATAGAGATAAGCCAAGGAGCTGTAGCTACTTCAGGAGATACAGAACAGTTTGTCGAAATAGACGGTAAGAGATACTCGCACATCGTAAATCCTCGTACAGGGATGGGCGTTACGAACAGATGCAGAGTGACCGTTATAGCAGCGGATTGTCAGGTGGCAGATGCCTTGGCATCGACTGTAACAGTTTTAGGACCTGAAGAAGGTTTAGAGTTGATTGAAAGTTTGTCAGGAGTTGAAGCGATGATTCAACAAAAAGATAGTAATCAAATTAAAGAATTTAAAAGCTCGGGATTTCCTGAGCTAAAAAGTAAATAGAAAGAGAAGAGAGATAAAGTATATGATAAAAAAGCTTGCTTTGACTCTTGGAGTGTCCTGCGCTCTAAGTTCTGCGAATGCGGAAGTAGATAAGTCAGTTGATTTCATAAGAGATGTGAAACCTGTTTTAGAGTTTAACTGTGTCAGTTGTCACCAAGCTACTAAAGCTAAAGGTAAACTTCGCATTGATACTTATGATGAAATGATGAAAGGTGCTTCAGGAGATGCTGTGATCGTTTCTGGGAAACCAGAAGAAAGTACCATGTACACGACAACAGTTTTAGGTGCAGACGACGACGACGTCATGCCACCAACTAAGCATCACCATGTCATGAGTAAGTTTGAAACAGATATACTGAAAGAGTGGATTAAGACTGGAGCAAAGTGGCCTAAAGGCGAAAAGCTTGTTGCTCAAAAACGCCAGTTACCAGAGAAGATCGATTTCGTCAAAGACATTCAGCCTATTTTAGAACTCAACTGCGTTAGTTGTCATGGACCCACTAAAGATAAAGGCGACTTAAGACTAGATACTCTTGAAGCAGCGCTAAAAGGTGGAGACACTGGTCCTAGTATTGTTGTCGGAAAGCCTCTTGAGAGTAGCTTGTATACACTTTCTATCCTTTCTGAAGATCATGACGACGTCATGCCGCCAGCAAAGGCGATGAAAAAAGGTCAGGTAGTCACTTTTAAAGAAAAAGCTCTTTTGAGAAAGTGGATCGAGCAAGGTGCTGCATGGCCAAAAGGTGTAAAACTAAAGCCTAAAAAACGTCCATCTAAAAATGCAGCTAAAGTAGATTTACTTCCTACTGAACTTTACAAAAAACTTGGCTTCGACAAGATCGCTGGCAAAGTTCAAAAAACAGAAAGCTATAAAAATGTCATTCCAGGAACTCCTGTAGAGTACAACATGGTTGCTATACCTGGTGGTACTTATGTTCGTGGTGGTTCTGAAGCTGATGAGCAGCCTAAAAGCGAAATTAAAATAGACCCTTTCTGGATTCAGAAGTTTGAAATGAGTTGGGATCAGTATGAGATCTGGCAATTTGATTTAGATATCGCCCGCCGTAAGCAAGATAAATACGTTCCAAATAAGATGGACCCTATAGCAGACGTTATTTCTAGACCAACTGGGCCATACCTAGATATGAGCTTTGGCATGGGTAAGAAAAACCGTCCAGTTATAAGCATGACTCAACTCGCAGCAAAGTGTTACGCTATGTGGCTTTCAGCTAAAACAGGTCACTTTTATAGACTTCCAACTGAGGCTGAGTGGGAGTACGCTTGCCGAGCAGGAAGCAAAACAGCTTATCACTTTGGTGACGATGATAGTAAGCTAGGTGAATATGCTTGGTACTATGATAATGCGGATGAACAATACCAAGAGCGCGGTAAGAAAAAGCCAAATGCTTGGGGCTTGTACGACATGCACGGAAATGTTTCAGAGTGGGTTCTCGACTCATACAAAGAAGACTTTTATGCAAATAGCTTAAAAGAAAACCCGATTAACTTACCTCCAGTAGGTTTTGCTAATCCTCCAATTGAGTCTCCTTGGCCAACAAAGCTTTATGGACGAATTGTTCGTGGCGGTTCTTGGGATGATGATCCAGAAGATCTAAGAAGTGCGAATAGAATTGTTTCTACAACTGAGTGGAAGATTCAAGATCCACAGTTGCCAAAGTCTGTTTGGTACCATACAGATGCTATCTGGGTTGGTTTTAGATTGGTCAGAGTAGCGAAAGTTCCACCACTATCTGAACTACACAAGTACTGGCCTTCAGATGATGAAATAAAAGCTATTCCGAAAAGATAAAAGATTTAAAAAAGAAAGCCCGACTCTGAGTTACAGGGGCGGGCTTTTTTGTGTGCGTGTTTAGTCTAAAATTTTATCATCAGTCAATTGAAAAGAGTCAGCAGATACTTTCTTAAGAGTTTTACCTGTGCCAGTAAACCAAGTGATGTTTAACTGAGCAGAATCATCTTCACTTATAACTTCACAGATCGCCGAAGGAGAACCTTTTTTATCAAGTTCTATATAATCGAGCGGAATGCCTTCTGTAGTTGTTAAGATAACTAAGACTTTACTGCCAGAGTGATTGTTTGCCGAAGCCATGATAAGGCCTCGTGGATTGCCATCTGTGTTAAAGCGTTTCTCGAACATTATGTCATCCATAGAGATCAGCTTTTCTTGAAGCTTAATATTTAGTCTTTGTTGTTTTTTTAGGTCGAAAAATAAACTGTCGATTCTTTCGGGATGTTTTGAAGTGGTTTCAATTAGTTGATCTTCATTGACGGTTATGACATCAGGAGTGTTGTCACTTTGGACTGCACAAGATGCGAGAAAAAGTAAAGTTAAGCATAAAAGAATGTTTTTCATTGAGAACCCTTTATCTATAGATAGTCAAGATAAAGAGATCTCGCAGAAACTAAGCCACTACTTTTGATATATTATCGGATTTAAAGGACCATCACAAACTTGACCAACTTGAACTTCTTGGCAAAATTGTTCTCGATCATTTTCTTGATTACTATTCTCAGGAGCTTTGAGCTTCATGTCTTTGTCCATGTAAATAACGGTCATGACGCCACGCATTTTTCCAGAAGTATTTCCCGGAGCTCTATGGTACATCCAGCCACTGTGAAAGCTTATTTCGCCGATGTCAAAAGGAGAAGACTCTAATTCATACTTATCCATAGCCTTTTGAATCACTTGCTCTGAGTCATCACTTATAGCAAGGCTTCTAAAGCGTGTGTCTTCATGTGAACCTGCAGCAAACGATAAAGGCCCCATATCAAGAGAGACTGACTGAAGAGGGATCCATGCTGTTATAGTTTTGTCGGTAGCAAGTGGCCAATACTGTTGATCGGCATGCCATGGCGTAAATCCACCTTTTTGCTCTTTGAATAGAGCTTGATCGTGATAAAGGCGCACACCATCTACTTGCATGAGTTCAGCAGCTATACGGCCTAGAGTTTTACTCATGATGAACTCGGTGACTTTTTCAGAATGACGCCAAAGGTTAATAACTTGGATGAATGCCTTGTCGTATGTACTTCTTTCAGACATGGGAAGGTGATTCGTGTTTAGTTCAAGAGTCTTTTCCCAGATTTCTTTTTTGTAGTGTTCAATAGTTTCAGCTGAAAGAACATCTTTTAGTTTGATATACTCATTTTTTTGGTAAAACTCGATTTGCTCATCTGTAAGTTTGTAGTGCGAGTCTAGATCTAGTGAAGTAGTTGTAAGCATGTGAATTTCCTTAATTAAAAACGATGACGGCTTTAGCAATCTTGCCATTGTGCATATCATCAAACGCGTTCTGAAGTTGGTTGATTGTATAAGTTTTTGAGACTAACTCATCGAGTTTGAGAGCTCCACTTAAGTAGAAGTCTTGGATCTTTGGGAAGTCTTTTTGAGGATTACACTTTCCGTAGAGAGGGTTTAAGTAGATTTTATCCCATTCAAAAAGTTCACAGTCAAAATTAATCTTTTGCTCAATTCCGCTTACTTGTATGGCAGTACCAGAGTTTTTGATTAAAGCCAAAGGAGCAGCGCCCAGTTCAGGTATGGCAGTGCACTCGAAACTATAGTCAGCGCCACGATTATTTGTTAAGTCTTGGACAGATTTTTTAATAGAAGAAAAGTTTGGATCACTTTTAGGTGCTAGTACGAAGTGAGTCGCACCAAATTCCCTTGCAAGATCGAGCTTCTCTTGTGCTACATCTATGGCAATTATCTTTGACGCTCCGGCGATCTTACAAGCTTGTATGACGTTGAGACCAACACCACCGCAACCTAAAATGGCCGCACTTGATCCAGCTGTTAAGTTTGTCGCATTCCAAACAGATCCAACTCCAGTCATAACTCCACAACCAATGATACAAGCTGAAGTATATGGTATGTTTTCTTGAAGGTGACATACTGCTGCTTCGCGAACTAAAGTGTATTCAGCCATAGTTCCGAGATGAAATGATCGTTTAATTGGCTGGGTATCACAGATAGTACTTTCAAGAGATGAGTGCCCGTGACCTTTGCCCGTTACAAAAGAGTTTTCTTCACATATGTTTTGGTGACCATCTGAACATGGCGAGCAGTGCCCACAAGGAATGGCCCAGTTAAGTATGACCTTGTCGCCAACTTTAAAGTCATTTACATCAGGGCCAACGGCACTGACAGTTCCGGCACCTTCATGGCCCATGATAAGTTTTTGTCCCCAAGACATAGAGTCGAAGTCAGTGTGACAAACACCAGAAGCTTCTACTTTTATGAGAAGCTCATCTTTCTTTGGGGCGGCGATTTCTGTTTCTTTGATGCTAAAGGAGCCATCGCCATTTGTTACTATTGCTTTGCTTAAAGTCATCTTGTTTCCAGTATTTACATATACCAAGATAAAACTTTTTTAGTCAAAAAACTTCTTTGATATAATCAATAAGTAATACTATTCAGTCAAATAATGTTTTTTAATGAAAAATATATGATTATATTGTATCTATGAAAGCTTATGAAGAAACAATTGATTTCAGCCCGAAGAATAGCATAAAGGTTTTTAAAAGGATCGATAAAGGCTTTTCTTTTGAGTGGCACTATCACGATGCATATGAATTAACACTTATCCTTTCAGGAAAAGGCCAAAGGTATGTGGGTGATAGTCTGCAGACATTTGAAGCTGGTGACTTGGTTTTACTGCCACCAAACCTGCCTCATACTTGGGTGACCGATGCTGGTAGCAAGCACAATGAAGCTTTAGTCGTGCAGTTTTCGAAGAGTATTCTTGGTGAAAGTGGGGAACTTCAAGATATACGAGACTTACTTTTATCTACTCGAGGTCTTTCTTTTGAAGGAGCATTTATTAGTGAAATGATCGTTACTTTGAGTAAGGCTGAAAAAGTAGAGAAGTACATGTGTTTATTGGATGTCTTGTTTAGTCTGTCTAAACAGATCTTTAACGAATTGTGCTCGCTTGGATACACTCCAGACTTGAAAACAGAAAGTCGAGAAAAGATGGATGCTTTACATGTCTTTTTGCAAAGGAGTAATGGCAGTTTTTTGTCTGCTGATTTAGCCACAGAGTTAAATATGAGTGAGAGCACTTTGAGGCGTTTTGTAAAAAGGAATACCGGTAAGTCTTTGATTGATTATAGCAATGAATTGCGTATTGCGCGATGTTGCGTAGAATTGATTGAAAACCGTCATCTTTCTATTAGCCAAATTGCTATAGAAAATGGATTTGAGAATCTATCAAATTTTAATAGAGTCTTTAAGAAAATTAAAAACTTGACTCCTCGGCAGTTTCGCTCTTGATATAGAACTAAAAATAGCTCTGAGAATTTGTACTTGATGTTAAGTGTGGCAGTATACGGGCAAAGATTTTAGTGAGAAAATAACATGCTTCAGTTTAGTTCAGTTCGTAAGTCGTTTGGTAAAAAAAATATATTGAATGACCTCTCTTTCCATATATTCCCAGGAGAGCGTGTTGGTATGGTTGGTCCAAATGGCGCCGGTAAGAGTACAATCTTCAAGATACTGACTAATCAATTGTCACCAGACAAAGGTGACTTTTCCATTCGTAAAAACATGACGATTGGTCATTTGAAGCAGCAAATAGAAGAATCCGCTAAAGATAAAAAAGTTTTAGAATATACCCAGCTAGCTAATCCTCGTTTACAGGAAATAGAAGCGGCTCTGACTAAAGCCGAGACCCTTTTAGCTGGCGATGTCGATGCCGAAGAACAAACAAAGCTTTTAGATCGACTTGGTACACTCCAAACAGAGTACGAAGAACTTGGTGGGTACACCATCAAAAATCTAGCTGAAACAGCACTTTCAGGTTTGGGATTCAATGTAAGTGACTTTGATCGACCAATGCGCGAATTTAGCGGTGGTTGGCAGATGCGTGCAGAGCTTGCTAGAGTCCTTATTGCTTCACCAAACATTCTTCTACTAGACGAACCGACCAACTACTTAGACGTTCCGGCAATCGAGTGGCTGCAAGAGTACTTGAAGTCTTATCGCGGAACGATGCTACTTATTTCTCACGACCGTTACCTGTTGAACCTTTTGAGTAAAGTGACAATCGAGATATTTAACGGCAAGGCAACTCGTTATGAAGGTAACTACGATGCATATGTGAAGCTTCGAGAAGAGCGCAATATGCACTTGGAAGCTGCCTACAAAAACCAGCAAGCGAAAAAAGAAAAGCTTGAGAGTTTTATTAACCGTTTTAAAGCTAAAGCGACAAAAGCTAGTCAGGCTCAAAGTCGTATGAAAGAACTTGAGAAGATGGAAGAAATAGATGCTCCTTTGCAAGCTGTGAAGGGTGCCAAAATCCGTCTTGCTGAGCCATCTCGTTGCAGTCCGATATTGATAACTCTGAATGATATGGGTAAGTCATACGATGGAAAGCGTTGGATTTACGAGGATATAAACCTTGAAGTTCAGAATGGCGAGAAAATAGGTATCGTAGGTACCAATGGTATGGGTAAAACTACACTCATGCGCATCATGGCAGGGGACCTTCCTTTTGAAAAAGGAGAGAGAACCCAAGGTCACAACGTTATCCAAGGCTACCACTCACAAGACTATACTCAGACTATGGCTCCAGACTTAACTGTTTATGAAACAGCGAAAGGTGTTGCAGCTAAAACTCCAGAAGCTGAAGTCAGAAGTCTACTTGGAAGTTTTGGCTTCTTTGGAGACGACATACTCAAACAGGTTCAAGTTTTGAGTGGTGGTGAGAAAGTGAGACTTTCTTTAGCCAAGTTACTGCTTAATCCTCCTAACCTTTTACTTTTAGATGAACCTACAACTCACTTAGATATACAGTCTCGTGAAGCACTACAGGATGCTTTAAAGAACTTTAAGGGAACAGTTTGTTTGGTAAGTCACGACATCGAATTTCTTAGAAGTGTATCTGAACAAATTTTTGAAGTCAGTCCTAAAGGTTTTCGTAAGTTTCACGGTGACTATGAGTATTATCGTGAAAAGATCGCTGCAGAACTTGATGGAGAAGAGCTCATTCCCGAAAAGAATACTTCTAGTCCTGTAGAAGAAAAGGAAGAGAGTACTTCGGCTGTTGTTGAGTCATCTGCTGAGAGAAAAGAACGAAAGCGCCGTGAAGCTGAAGCTCGTCAGCAGTTGAGTAAGAAAAAAGGTCCTCTTGAAAAGAAAATTGCGAAACTTGAAAAAAGAATCGCCGAGTTAGAAGAAATAGAGCAAGGACTCATAGCTCAATTCGACGAAAATCTTGCTGGAGATAAG
Organism: Lentisphaeraceae bacterium; assembly: GCA_021232515.1. GTDB lineage: Bacteria > Verrucomicrobiota > Lentisphaeria > Lentisphaerales > Lentisphaeraceae > JAKVBD01. Next base: position 6,390 of record JAJPOQ010000127.1, on the reverse strand, counting down.
TTTAAAGAAGTTAATGAAAAACTTATGGAAACCGCAAATGAAAAAGAAACTGTTGAGTTTGAGTGGGAAGAAGCATCTACTGAGTTGGAAGAACTCTTAGAAAAATACGGTGCGTCCTAGTGTCTCCAGAACTTTTTGAAGCTTTATCGTCAGTTCTTCTTATGTTGGGCGTTGGTTACGCTGCACGTAAGTACTCGATTCTGACTGAAGAAGCCGATGAAAGTCTTCTAAAACTTTTAGTGAATGTTTTATTGCCTTGCTTTGTATTTTCCAAAGTTGTTGGCAATCCGATGGTGAAGAACTCAACAAACGCTTTTTGGGCTCCACTGGCAGGGTTCTGCGGTGTTGCTATTCCTATGCTATTATGTTTCCTCGTTGCTCGTTATGTAGTCAAAATAAAAGCTTTTGAAGACAAGCCTACGCGCAGGACTTTTGCCGTTGCTACAGGACTACAGAACTATGGCTATATTGCCATCCCAGTTATAGATAAGGTTTTTGGTGACAATCTTCTTGGCATCATGCTTCTTCACAATATGGGAGTTGATTTAGCTATCTGGTCTATTGGTATCATGCTGTTAAACGGTCGAGTTGAGAAGGGTACTTTAAAAAAAATGATAAATGGTCCCTCGATTACAGTAGTCGTTTCGCTTCTCATAAATGCCGTCGGTTTTGATGCTTATGTGCCATCTGTGATTAAAAGTTCAGTAGATGGCATAGGTGCGGCTTTTATTCCTATCGGCATCTTGTTAGTGGGAACAACTGTTTATGGTTGTCTAAGAAGCCCAGATGTTAGCTGGAAGGATATTCGTAAGGATATGCCTTTATTGACAACGGCAAACTTACTCAGAAGTGGTATTCTTCCTCTCGCAATTATCTTTATCGCCTCGGTTATGCCTTACAGCAGTGATTTAAATAAAGTGATCATCGTCGAAGCAGCTATGCCAGCAGCCTTCTTCCCCATAGTATTAGCCAAGTACTATAATGGACGACCAGAAGTCGCTTTAAAAATCTCACTGAGTTCGTTAGTTGTGGGCTTTATGGTCTTACCATTTTGGGTGGCTTTCGGCCGTTCTCTTCTAGGGGTGTAATTTTCGGGAAAGGGTAATTGTTTCCGGCATATTTTGCTGAATCTTTTCCCATGATTTTTCAAATGAGCACAAATCTAAGCTGGCTCGGCTTTTGCATATTCTTCAATTAAACAATTTTGGAGAAATACATGACACAGGATCCACTCGTCGGCAATGCAGCTGGTTTAGAAATGCTTTTAGAGAAATTAACCAAAGAAAAAGAACGAGACCTTTCGATTCTTGAAGTGAAAGTAGATTTGCTTTCCCGTATAGCAGTTGATCACTTGTATGAAGACGCTTGCAGCTCAGTTATAAGTCACAAATCGGCCGCAGTACTTGGTTTGGCAGCTCATAAGGATGAACGAGCAGGTGAATTAATTATTGATTTCTTGGGTAATTACAATTTAACGCTTAAAAGATCTGCCCTTCTATCTGCAAAAGTTTTGGGTGATAAAAGCATAGTCCCACATGTAGCTAAGTGTTTAGAAGATTCTTCGACTATAGTCAGAATCCATGCGATGGAAACTCTTGAGTCACTGGCTCCAGAATTACTTGGAACACTGTTAAAGCCTTTAGTGCACGACCCGGTTTGGTATGTTCGCGAAAAGCTGGCAAAGACTTTGGTGTCGCATGGCCAAGGTGAAAGCTTTTTAGAAGAACTCCGTCACGATGCAAAGATGGTGGTGAGAGTTGCTGCTCTGGAAGAAAACTTACTCGTTTCTTAGAGCTTTTATAGGATCTAGAGAAGCTGCTCGGTAAGCAGGATATAAGCCGAATAATATACCGATGGATGCACTTATACCAAAAGCGAGAATTATACTTCCACTTGTTATAAGCGTTGGCATCTCGGTAAAGTAAGTGATGATAGCCGGTAAGCTTATTCCGCAAAGAATACCAATAAGCCCACCCAGGACAGATAAAACGACAGTTTCGATAAGGAACTGTCCGACAATGTGAATTTTCTTCGCACCTATAGCTCGACGAATGCCTATTTCTCTAACTCTTTCAGTAACATTGGCTAACATGATGTTCATGATGCCGATGCCGCCGACTAATAAACTTATACCAGCGATCGCTCCAAGAACAATATTGAACATTCTTCTTGTTTCCATAGTTTGCTTAAGAAGTGCAAGAGGAACAGAAATGTTAAAGTCTTTATCTGGATGGTTATCTTCGATGATTGTTTCAATTGCTTTGGCAGTTTGTTCAACATCTTCTGTGCTGTAAGTTTGAGCATAAATTTTATGTAGCTCCACTTTTTCCCATGTCGTAGAGCCACCTTTGTTTTCAATCGCTGAATCACCAAATAGAGTTTTCATAGTGCTTATAGGGATGATGACATCTGTTGGTTGAGTAAATGAGTTTTGATCAGTTTGTTCAGCTGATTGTATGATGCCGACCACTTTGAAGTATTGGTCTTTTAAAAGTATTTCTTGGCCAATGGTATGACTGTTGTTTAACAGCTCACGAGCTATTTTTTCAGAAATAACACAGACTTGAGCTCGCTGTTCTAGATCAAAATCAAGTAAAGTTCTACCAGTTAACAATGGTTGATCAATGAGTTGAAAGTAGTTCGCTTTGGTTCCAATAAGGCGAATGTCTTTAAGGCGGTTTTTTGACATGGACTGTGTATTTATAATTCTGGCAGGAATAAGGTGGCGAACTCTATCACAAGTTTGAGCGATGCTTTCAAAGTCTTTATTGGTAAGGCCGAAAATCTTCATTCTTATACGGCCTTTTTGTTTAGCTTTAGGGACTTCAGTTGAGATGATGATATTTGTCGCGCCTAGTTTACGGATCTTATCGATAGCTTGTTGACTAGCACCTTCACCCACAGCAAGCATGGTGACTACACTACCAACACCAAAAATAAGGCCGAGCATAGTTAAACAAGATCTAAGTTTATGTAACCACAGGCTTCTAAGACCTAGTTGAATGGTTTTGACTATAGCTTGATGGCGCACTCAGGTCTCTCAATTTTTTCGATGATGCCATCTCGCATGTGGAGCTTATGGCTAGCAAAGTCGGCAACTTCAGGTTCATGAGTCACCATGATTATAGTTATGCCTTGCTTGTTTAGGTCAGTTAATAATGCCATGATTTGATCGCCAGTTTTGGTGTCGAGAGCACCTGTAGGTTCATCGGCGAGGATAATGGATGGATTATTGGCAAGGGCTCTGGCTATGGCAACACGCTGCTGTTGGCCACCACTCAGCTCTTTGGGTAAGTGGTCTGTTCGGTGTTCCAGTTCGACAAGAGAAGCTAGCTCTATAGCACGTTCTTGACTTTCTTTCTCAGTCCAGCCCTGATAAAAAAGTGGGAGGGTGATGTTCTCTGCAACAGTGAGCTGTTGGATAAGGTTGAAGCTTTGAAAAATAAAACCGAGTCTTGAGAGTCGTAGATCACTCAGTTGATTGTCGTTCATCGTACTGACATCTATACCATCAATCAGGCAGGTACCTGAAGTTGGTGAATCGAGACAGCCCATCATGTTGAGAAGAGTACTTTTGCCAGATCCGCTTGGACCAAGTAGGGCCCAGAACTCACCTTCACAGAAATCCATTGAGACGTTTTTTAAAGCATCAACTTTATTTTCTCCCATGAAGTAAGTCTTACAGACATCTTGTATCTGTATGACGGGTTTCATGAAGGCGCTTTGTCTTTATTCTTTTTACGCTGTTTAGGTGTTTGTTCAACAGAAGTTATTTCTTCATCAGGTCGAGCAGTTTCTTCAAGAGGAGGAGAAACCATGACCTTTTCATCAACTTCTAAACCAGATTTAACCTGAATCATTATGCCATCATCTAAACCTGTTTGAACAACTCTTTTTTCAGGGCCGTTTGATGTCATGATGTAGACAACCGAATCATTATTTTCTTTAACTACGCATTGAACTGGGATAGCGATGGTACTATCAAAGTGCTTAACGAGAATATCTATTTTACAGCTCATTCCCGGTCTCAGGCCTTTGACGTTTTCTTCTTCGATAATTATCTCAGAATTGTATTCCTTAAGGTTTGGGTTCATCCAAATACTACCAGGGTTTGGCATAGGGTCGATCTGTTTGAGCGTACCGTTTAGAACGATGCTGTTGAGAGCATCTATTTGGACTGTAGCAGCCATCTTTTTACGGACTTTATTTAGAGCTGATTCAGGGAGCTTAAAGACTGCGAGCATCTTTGAACTTGTTGGTAGTCTTATTAATTCAGCTCGTTGTTTAACGCTTATACCAGCTTCAAGTGGAGTCGTAACGGTTTTGCGGCCACTGCTGTTTTGTTGTGAACTGGTATAGACGACAAGGCCATTTGCGGGTGCAGTTATTTTACAAAGGCTTACTTGTTCGACCACATCCTCAAGCCTTTTTTTCTTACGAGTTAGGTCAACTTCTCGAGAACGAACACGAGCTTTATAGTTGTAGAGGTTACTGCCAATTCGGTGTTTAGTTCTTGCGAGCTCAAACTCTTTTCTTTCAACGTAACGCTTTAGTTGAGCGACCGATTTTGGATGAGTAAATTTTTCGTAGAGTTTAAAGGCACCTCGAGCTGTATCGAGTTTAAGGTTTTCTCTTTGTACAGATAGTGAGTCAGTTTGTAGTTCTGTATCAGTTACGTAGCCTTCTTTATTGAGTTTTTTCGTCCAGTTTAAGCGGTCCTCTGCACGTTCGAGTTGAGCTTCCGCTAGCGTTATGTTTGCTTTTAACTCTTTCACTTTTTGGATGTATTCGCCTTCGACATATTTTTGAAGATCTTGTTTTGAGAAGTCAAAGTTCATTTCAGAGTCTTTCAGGTCAGCTTCACCTTGTTTGATGACGATGGATAAATCTTCTTTAGCTTGGAGCAGTGCTAGCTCGGCATCTGAAACCTGTATTTCGACATCTTCTTTATATTCGACAAGGTCTGAACTTTCGAGTTCAACAAGGAGGTCGCCTTTTTTAACTCTCTTACCTTCCTCAATAACCCAAACAACATTTCGAGTACCTTTAACTTCACTAGTCACACTTATGGATTGACTACTAGTAACATTTCCTGGAGAAGTGACTTTGATTGTTAGAGGAGCTTCCTTGACTGTGTAAAGTGGAACATTGGTCTCGTTATCATTTGGCCTGTTTTCATCCGAAAATGAAAAACTTAGGATGATTGCGGGCAGAATAATCAGGCAAAGTGCCGCATTCACTAGTTTGTTGTTTTTTAACTTAATCATTTATCTCTCTCACTATACCGTTGTCGCTTACCTGCAGTGTTCCCATGTCTCTTTGCAGAGCCAATTCGCTTAGTCTGTATGAAACTATTGCAGAAGTAAGGTTGTCTTGCGCTTCTATAAGATCATCTTGTGCTTCTAGTAAATCTCTTATAGCAACGCGACCTGCTTGCAAAAAGAGGTTTGTCGAATCAACTCTACGCTTGGCTAAAGCGAGAGCATTACTTTGATTTATGAAAGCTTGTCTGTTTTGAATTAGACTTCTCAATCGATCGCGAATTTGGAGCTTTATACTATCTTCAAGCTTTTGATACTCTCTCAAGTTGACTTGCAAGTCTAAGTAACTTTGTCTGAAAGTATGTATCTCAGTATTGATATCCCAAGGAAGCTGGGCATCTAAGCCAGCAGTCATGACACCCTTTCTAAAGTCTAAACCTATATCGTTGTTAAAAGCTCCAGACCCAGAGCGGTTACCGCCACTTCTGTAAGATCCGACTATGCTTAACCTCGGACCTAACTGATCTTTGGCAAGTATAATTTTTCTTTGAGTATCTATAACTCTGGCGTAAAGAACTTGAAGGTCTAAGCGCTTTTGGAGAGCTTTTTTAATGGCTATTTCTTCTTTAAACTCAAACTGTCCGCCCCCAATTCTGGTTGGTTTGATAAGATTTATATTTTCACCGTTTTTATTGTAGTCTTTTTGTTTGATCTCAGGGTTTAATGTTTGAATGTACTTCTCGGATAAATTTTCAAGCGTTTTCCTCTCTAAAGAGATTTTGCTGTCAGTAGGAATACCCAATCTAAATTTAAATGAGTCTAGGCTATCTAGATAGTTTTTCTCTGCATTTATCCATCTCGCTCGGGCATCCAGTTCTCTTTGTACAGCTTGAGACACTTGGTTGTCAGGAAGTCTTCCAGCTTCAGCTAAGCGTTGAGCTCTTTCAGCAGATTTTATTGATGAACGATAGTTCGCAGCAGCATTATCTAATTACTAATAGGTAAACCCCCGGGTTTCCCGGGTGGACTCTCCAAGTTTTACTTTTGCGGCATTCTGTTAAAGTCCTTTACGTGAACCGCCAAAGTATCACGTAAAGGAGATGTCTATGAAAGACTATGAAAGTTTAAA
>JAJPOQ010000121.1 GCA_021232515.1 Lentisphaeraceae bacterium | reverse complement strand
TTAGCTGAAAATATCAATGGGAAAATACAATTACTAAAAGCAAAAGCTAGAGGATTTAACGCATTCAAAAACTATCGAAGGAATATTCTCTTTTATTTTGCCGGACTTAAATTATCCCACGCACTTTCCTGAAGTGCCATATTTTTTTATTAATGCTGTTAATATTTCTCTTTTTATCTGGTTTATACAGTTAACTACATTCGGAGAACCTATGATAACTTTTAGAGTATTTGTCTTTCTCATTCCTATATTTTGCTGCTTTAACTTAGTCCTTTCTGCGACACCACCCAATGTAGTCATTATACTCTGTGACGATCTAGGTTTTGGAGATGTCGAGGGCTTTGCCTACAACGATGTATCAGCAAAAACTCCTGCTTTAAATAAGATGGCCGCAGAAGGTATGAAACTGACCCATTTTTTAGTTACGGCGCCATATTGTTCTCCTTCTCGATCTTCACTCTTAACAGGTCGCTACCCTTTCAGAACAGGTGTAGTTTTCAATCCTGCTCCCGATCAGGGCATTGATGAAGGCATGAGTCAAAGTGAATTTACTCTCGGTGAGTTATTCAAAGAGAAAAACTACAACACTTACTATGTCGGTAAGTGGCACCTTGGTCATAAACCTGAACATACTCCAACGACACAAGGTTTTGATGAATACTTTGGAATCCTGTATTCAAACGATATGCGACCATTGCAGATCATTCATAATCAAAAAGTCGCTGAGTACCCAGTTAACCAAGCTCTTCTAACCGAGAAATATACTGACAAGTCTATTGAGTACATCGAACAATCAGTTAAAGCTCCAAAACCGTTTTTCTTAATTCTTTCACATGCCATGCCTCACCGTCCTTTGGCAGCCAGCAAAAAGTTCTATACTCCTGAAACGCCAGACGATCTTTATGACGATGTTATTCGCGAGTTAGACTTCAACATTGGCCGTCTTATGAATAAGCTCAAAGATCTAGAGATTGACAAAGAAACACTAGTTTTATTTTTATCAGACAATGGTGCGAACCATGGAGGAAATACCGGAGGACTCAGAGGTAAAAAAGGAGTTACTTTTGATGGTGGACTTCGAGTTCCGTTTATAGCTCGCTGGCCAGGAACTATTCCTCAAGGAAAAACCAACCACTCCATGGCTTCTGGAATAGACCTCATGCCGACATTTGCGAAACTGATCGGTGCGAGCATACCTCAAGGCATAAAAATTGATGGCAAGGACTTACTCCCTCAGCTCATATCTTCTAAAGCAAATACCAAACACCAATACCTAATAAGTATGAAGAAAGATAAAATAAATACGATCCATACTGAGAAGTGGAAACTGCACATGGGAAAACCGGGTTTTTACTCTCCACCAAAAAAAGCCAATAGTAAATCGCGCTTAACTCGACTTCCGGATGGAGAGACTATCATTGCACCGATTAATCAGCCGGATGCTTACGATTTCCCTGGACTCATGACTGGAGACCGAAGCAACTCTCCAATGCTTTTCAATATTCAAGAAGATCCTGGTGAGCAAAAAGATCTAAGCAAAACCTATCCTGAAGAATTCAAGAAACTTAAGTCTTACTATTCACAAATAATGAAAGAAGTAAAACCTCTTTTTATACCTAAGGCATCAGGCTATATAAAACAGCCTGGCGGCCAATTTGACTACTGGAATATTATCCCTTAAAAACTCGTATGTTAGTGGTAGGAGAAATTCTATCAAAAAGAGAACTTAGTCTAACCTAGCCTTACTCGACATATTGGCATCTATACTGGCACCTTCAGCCAAGCTCAGGTATTTAACTTTCCCATCCAAGTAAAGACCAGGAACTTTATTGTTTTTACCGTAGTAGTAAGCTGCATGTTTATCTGAAGTACCAACACTAGTATTCCAAATACATGGATTTGATGGCCCCTGTATGGGCGCCATGATTGGTTCTATATTACCTACGGCATCATTAGAAATAAGTTTTCTAGTTGGCTCTGCAGCATCCCCTAAGTAAAATCTGTTTAAGCCATAGTCACTCCTGCCCATATTATGAACTGAAATATTTGAGATATTTTCTGTGACTATAGGACTGTACATTACTTGAGCATAACTAGACTCTCTCATAAATGTATGAATTGCGGTATTTCCAGAAGGGAACTGTTCTCCACTTATATAAGGATATATATTTCTAGGCCAATGCTTATTCGTCACAAAGTTTGTTGGATTTGGAACATCTTGGTTATTTTCTCGGGAATAGTTGAGAATACCTCTGTAAATTTGACTTAAATTCGAAATACAGATCGTCTCTTTAGCTGCTTTCTTCGCACTACTTAACGATGGTAAAAGAAAAGTTAGTAGTATCCCAATAATAGCTATTACCACCAACATCTCCACAAGAGTAAATTTACTTCTATTCATTAGCCTATCTCACACTTTACACAGTTGTTTAAAACCCTTAACCTTGTTAGCTTTAAGGACCTTAACAGTTAAGTGCTAAAAACTGGGTTTCCCGCGTTTCTTCTTTGAGTCTTAGTGTCTTTGGCTAGAAACAAACGAGTGTGAGATAAAAGATCACTACAAAGCTTGGAACTTACCAGTCATGTACCTCCGGCACAGCCGGAGGCTTGAAAGATGAACCGCTCAAAGCGGGTATATTATACTTCAACGCTGTATTCCCTTAATACGCGTCCTTACTCAAAGTCCCAAAGGGACAAAATAAAACTAGGCCCGTATTTTAATGCGGGTTAACAAGTAGCAAAATATGCGTGCTGGTAGGTACGCTACATTTAATACTGCGTACCTGACGGCACGCCTCTATATTTTCCATAATGAAAC
>JAJPOQ010000120.1 GCA_021232515.1 Lentisphaeraceae bacterium | reverse complement strand
GGCCTTTGTCACCCTTGTCAATTGAAGATGCCAGACGAGTTACAGAGAAATACATTGAGCATTACAATAATGAGCGTTTACACAGTGCTATTGGTTTTATTGCTCCAATCGATAAATTAGAAGGACGAGATCAAATCATTAGTAAGCAAAGAAAGGAAAAGATGAAAGCAGCGAGAATCAAACGCATACAGTTGTTTGAAAGGTGCGCCTAAGATGTTATTTTTAACTCAATCTGTATCTAACAGAAAATGATCAACTGTCCTATTCCCGCTGAAGCACTACATGGTTGATATTTTCTATAGTTAGAGAAACTCAACAAAAAGCCGATTTATTTATGTTAGCTTTAAATGATTATGGAGAATCTAAACTGACTGATAAGTTCGCCCATATTAGTAAGTAGTCTGAATGGTTAATTTACTATCTCAGCAATTACGCTTACAACAATCAACTTTTCCAAATTTAAACATGACAGCTTTTTAAAAATCTATCTAAATTAAAACTCTTTATCGATTCAAAATAAAGAACTGACGTTTTCCCGATGCTTCGCTCAGGTCATAGATCTCAGATAATGAAAGTTTAAACTTAAACTTCTTTGCGTCACGTTCTGCCAAAGCCATCTCTTTCTTGATTGCTTCTGGTGTCTTATAAAAAACCATCATGCCATCTTCTTTCAAAAACTGACGACATTCTTTTAGTAAAACATCTACTGTCGCAACGGCTCTTGCTGTCACGAGATCAAACTGCTGATTAAACTCGGGTTTTCTGGCAGCTTCGCGTGCACGATATTTTTCAACTTTTACACTTTCTATACCGCATCGCCCTGCTATCTCATTCACTGCACTGACTTTTTTACCAAGTGATTCAATTCCAGTAATGTTTAACTGAGAATTATTTTGACCAAGTGGTAAGCATGGGAAACCACCACCACAACCAATATCTGCTATGCGACAAGGCTTATCGAGTAAATCAGGCAAGACCAAGCCGATCATAAGTGAATCTACTATATGCTTCTCAAAAAATTCTTCTGGAGTCACAATACGAGTCAAATTGTGAATATTGTTTATTTCTGTATGGTTTTCATAAAGCTTCTTGCAATCATCTAAAAACTGCTGCTTATCACGAAGTACAGTCTTTGTTATCAACGACTCAAATTTATCGTAATCTGATTCAAACATAAGCAATCGCAAATGGGATAATCATTGAAAGTAAAAGTACTGAAATAACCGCAGAAAGCTTAGTACCAAAAGACTTATCTTCTGAAGCCTTAAAAACTAAGTCTCTAAATTTCCAAGGTTGGCCGATCATGTACATACCTGCAACAGCAACAACATAAGCTCCGAGAGAGAAGAGAATTCTACCTACCATATGAACTTCTTGGGTCCTAAAAAGAAGCTCGCAAACTAACATGATCATAAATCCTCCTAAAGCACGAGTAAATATGTAGTCCATCAAAAAGTAGACACCGATAATGAGCAGTGGAGTTATGATGGGAAATAAACTAGCAATTGAGGGGAAGTCTTGACCGAGAAGCTCATAGCCTTGAAAGCCACCCCAACCTAAAGCTAGGCCACTTATCAAACTACCGACTTTTTGCTCTCGATGAATCTTTTTCAACGATGCATATTTCTCATCTGAAACAAGCTTAAAAAGTATCGCTAGGAATACTACACAACAGACAAAAAAAGAAACTGTTAAAACTAAAGGCATGAATAAACCTAAAAAAATTGAAATTTGATCTGCCAATGTTCTATCTAAGCACCATCTGGCAATGAAGCTCATAATTTGCACGGAAAGCCTCAAAAGGCAAGTGAATTTTTCTGTATATGCCTTAAATTGGGGCCGAAGTTTCACAATGACAAGGCAATATATAAATATGATCAAAACTGCAGCTATAATTCCCGCTAGATACGCAAGCACAAGATTCCCTGGAAAACCCTTAGCTGAGATAGCTGGAAAGCCCATGATTCAATGGACTTGTGAAAAAGCAGCTGAATCCAAAGCAGACATAGTTATAGTTGCTACAGACGATGAAAGAATCAAAACTGCTGTCGAAAGTTTTGGATTCAAAGCCGTCATGACATCTCCCAACCACGAATCTGGAACTGACAGGATTGCCGAAGCCATCAAAGATATTGATGCTGACCTTATAATAAACCTCCAAGGTGATGAACCGATGCTACCAGCTTCTGTCATCAATCATCTCATCGACGTCATGACTTCTATGCCACAACTAGAGATGGCAACTGTTGCCGTCCCCTCTTCTATAGATTCTGAAGAGTATCTAGACCCTAATGCTGTAAAAGTTGTGACTGACCTAAAAGGTAAAGCACTTTATTTCTCGAGATCACCACTCCCCTATTTTAGAAACAAACCTGAGAATGCTTCTTGCTTACTCCATTGGGGAATATATGCTTATCGCCGAGATTTCATTGAGACTTTTGTTACATGGCCACAAAGCCATCTAGAAAAATGTGAATCACTTGAGCAACTTAGAGCTCTTGAAAATGGCGCTTCAATCCAAGTTGCCATTGCCCATGAAAAAGCATTGGGTGTTGATGTCCCCGAGGACATCCTTAAAGTAGAAGAATTTTTAAAACAGGCGTAATAATTATGAGCGAAATACAAACATTTGAAATTGGCAAAGGCGTAACAATCGGCCCAAATAAACCTCTAGTTGTTATGGCTGGTCCTTGTGTCCTCGAATCCGAAGAGATTTGTTTCCAAATTGCCGAAACGATGCAAGAGATCTGCGCTGATCTCGGTGCGCAATATATTTTCAAAGCTTCTTTCGACAAAGCAAATCGCACTAGCGTCACTTCTCATAGAGGTCCGGGCTTAGACAAAGGCCTCGAAAAACTAAACGACATTAAAGAAAAGTTTAACGTCCCTGTTGTTAGTGACATTCACGATACTGGACAAGTTGCGAAAGCAGCACAAGTCATCGACTATCTTCAAATCCCAGCCTTCCTATGTCGTCAAACAGACTTGCTTGTTGCTGCTGGTGAATCTGGAAAAGCAATAAATGTCAAAAAAGGGCAATTCCTTGCTCCTGGTGACATGCAAAGTGTTAGAGATAAAATTTACTCCACTGGAAACAAGAAAGTTTCTATGTGCGAGCGCGGAACTACTTTTGGTTACAATAACCTAGTTGTAGATATGAGAGCCCTTCAAATCATGCACGGCCTAGGCTGCCCTATTGTTTTCGATGCGACTCACTCAGTTCAACTTCCCGGTGGACAAGGAAACAAGTCTGGTGGACAGCCAGAGTTCATCCCGCCTCTTTCAAGAGCTGCTGCAGCCGCTGGCATCAATGCACTGTTTATGGAAGTTCACCCTGAACCATCCAAAGCCTTGTCTGACGGAGCGAACTCCTTGAATCTGAATCAAGTTAAAGATAACTTGAGTAATGTTTTAAAAATAAGACGAGCTCTAGGTCATGAATAATTTTTGGATAATCTGCTTCTTCCTAACATTCTCTATATTTGCTCAAGAAGACTCTATAAAAGCTAAAGGCTTTAAAGTCCCTGAGTATGATGAGAAAGGAAAACTAAGCAGCATTATCTCCGGTGAGCACGGCACTATTTTTGGTAAAGAAGCCAAAATCAAAGGAGTTTTAGTTGAGATATTTAACACAGACTCTCCTCTGAAGCTTAAGACTCCGGCCTGTTCATACAATATGAAAAAAAAGATCTGCACTAGTAAAGAAAGTGTGCAAATTAATGGTGATGGCGTTCAAATTAATGGTGTTGGTTTTGATATAAACAACAATACCAAGAAAATCTTTATCCGAAGTCAAGTTAAAGTTGTGTGGAAAAAGGCAAACCTTAAATCATCGACTCAAAAGAAAGAAGAGACTCAAAAATGAAATTATTGACGAGCTTACTACTACTTACATTTTCGACAGCTCTTTTTGGGCAAGCTCCAACTGAAAAGAAAGAAGAGACTCAAAAAGAAGAAAAAAAAGCAAAAAAGATTCCTATCAAGATCACTTCTGACTCTATGAAGTATCATGAAGATGGTTTTATGGTTTTCTTTACTGGAAATGTTAACGTTGATGATGGACAAATGAAACTCAACTGTGACTTCATGACCGTAAAACTCGATAAAACTCGAAACCCAACTTTAATCATTTGTGAAAAAAATGTTGTCATTCGCAAAGAAGGCTCCGTTTCAAACTCTGACCGTGCCGAGTATTTTGTCCCAGAAGAAAAAATCGTCCTTACTGGCAATCCTAAGATTGTCTCTGTAAATGAAAAAGGCGAAAAGCAGACAATGACAGGAAATAAAATAAATTTCTATAGAAATAACAATATGGTAGAAGTTAGTAGATCAACTATCGAATTCCCAGGCAGTGGAATCGAACAGAACAAAGAAAAAGATAAGAAAGAATAATATGTCGGCAGATCTCTGTTCAGCAGAAAACTTAGTCAAGTCATACAAGGGCCGTACCGTTGTCAAAGGTGTTTCTATTAAGATCAAGCCTGGTCAAATCGTCGGTCTATTGGGACCAAACGGAGCAGGAAAGACGACAAGCTTTTACATGATTGTTGGCTTGGTTCCTCCAGACAGTGGTAGCGTCCACTTTGAAGAAAAAGATATTTCAAATATTCCCATGTACCAACGAGCTCGTCTTGGTATGGGCTACCTTTCTCAAGAGCCATCAATTTTCCGTAGATTAACAGTTCGTCAGAACATCATGGCCATTCTAGAAACACTTAGTTTAACAAAAGATGGTCGTGAACAGAGGCTACAAGAACTGCTAGATGAGTTTGGCCTAAATAAAGTAGCTACTCAAAGAGCTATAACCTTATCTGGTGGCGAAAGAAGGCGATTAGAGATTGCCAGAGCTTTAGTAACCAACCCTAAGTTTATCATGCTCGATGAACCGTTTAGTGGAGTTGACCCTATTGCTGTTCACGATGTACAACAGATTATTTATCAGCTAAAGGACAAAGGTCTTGGTATACTTATAACAGACCACAATGTTCGTGAAACTTTAGCAATAACTGACTATGCATACATCATGGTAGAAGGAGAAGTCCTGAGACAAGGCACTCCTGAATTCCTTAAGAACGACAAAGTTGCGAAAGAGAAGTACCTCTGGAATACATTCGAAAACTAGAGGAAACCTCTAGTTCTCAAAAATACTTCTACAGCTCTTGAACTACTTCAAGAACTTGTAGCGGATGAGTTTCGGCCTTAGTAACCTTATCCCAATGCTTAACAACTTTACCATCTGGTCCAACTAATACTGTTGAACGGATGATGCCCATATAAGTTTTACCATAGTTTTTCTTTTCGCCCCAGGCTCCATATGCTTCAATCATTTCTGCTTCAGCATCCACAAGTAGGTCGAAAGGTAAATCAAACTTAGCGATAAAGTTAGTATGCGCTTTAGCGCTGTCTTTACTAACACCAACAACTACGCAGTCTTTATCTGTAAATGCCGCAATATTATCTCTAAAAGTACAAGATTCTTTCGTACAGCCCGGAGTATTATCTTTAGGGTAAAAGTAAATAACCAAGTATTTACCAGCATATGAATCAAGTGTGTGTTCTTTGCCATTTTGATCTAGAAGTTTAAAATCTGGTGCTTTTTCACCTTCAACTATAGCCATACTTTCTCCTTGAGATTTTGGAATGTTTTTGTTTCAAAAAATTTAATTATTTAAAAACTGTTTTCAGATGTTAATGTTCTACTCTCCTTCCACAAATCAATAGCTTAAACGAGTAAATGTGAAAACGATTGAAGCCACACTGGTGTACGTCTTTAAAGATGACAAATGCTTAATGCTCCACAGAATCAAAAAAGACGAAGACATCCATAAAAATAAATGGAATGGACTCGGCGGAAAAATGGAGTCAGGTGAATCTCCAGAAGAATGCGCCAAAAGAGAAGTCCTTGAAGAAAGCGGTCTGAGTATTGATTCCCCTAAATTTGCCGGCCACCTTTTCTTCCCAAATTTTGACAAACAACAAAATCACTGGTCTGTATTTATCTTCACTGCAAACCAATTTACTGGCGAACTTATAGAAAACTGTCCTGAGGGCGAACTTCACTGGATCCCTTCGAAAGACATTTTAGAGCTAAATTTATGGGAAGGGGATAAAAAATTTCTACCTATGGTATTGTCAGGCAAGACTTTTTTAGGTAAATTTAATTACGCAGACGGGAGATTAGTAGATTTCTCTCTTAATTGTCAAATTTAAACTTAATCGCAACTCAAAAGCGATATTGAATATTTTCTTTTAAGATTTATCTTAGATAGATAGAGTAAAATTTTAAAATAATCCAAAAGGGATTGTCTCCATGCTATATGGCATAATTTCAGATCTCCATTCAAACCTGGAAGCTCTTGAAGCTGTTTTAGAATATGCAGAGAGCATTGGCGTTCAAAAATACATTTGCTTAGGCGATGTTGTTGGATATAACGCTAATCCAAAAGAAGTCATAGATATCCTTAGAGACCTTAAGCCAGTAGCTGTAATCAAAGGCAATCACGACGAATACGTTTCTCAAGAAGAAGAACTTGTTGGTTTCAACATGCAAGCTGCTCATGCTGTCAAGTGGACTCGTGATCAACTAAGCGATGACGATAGACGCTGGTTAGCAAGCCTAGCTCTAACTAAAAACCTATGGCAACTCAAAACTACTATTGTACACTCTACACTAGATAGTCCTGAAGCATGGGGTTACATCTTCGATAAGTACTATGCAGAAAACAGTTTTTCATACCAGAGACTTCCTTATTGTTTCATCGGCCACTCACATGTTCCATTTGCTTATGAACAGATAGGTGGCATGAAAGGCATAATTCAAGCTGGTCGTTATGAGGAAATACACCTCAACCCAAATCATAAATATCTAATCAATGTTGGTAGTGTCGGTCAACCAAGAGATGGAGACTCGCGAGCATCATTCGCGACCTTCGATACAGAAGAGAGGATAGTTAGACTTCATAGAATTGAATATGATATACAAACTGCACAACAAAAGATTCTAGATGCTGGCCTTCCTGAGAAGTTAGCACTAAGACTCCAAGTAGGCAGATAAAAAACTTTCATTAATTTGTAAATCTACACTTCCACAAGAGGTGTAGATTTTTTGCTATTTACGTAAAATCAAAAAAGTGTGCTAGAAAATGGGTAAAAAGAAAAAAAGCGGGAGCCCCCTCCCAGTCATCATCGTTATAATTATTGCCGCAGTAGTCGGATCTAATTTTGCTGGACCAAAAGCAGGATGGATAACCAAAGCAATCAACAGCGGTCGCGAAGTTCCTGAGTCTGAACAAGGTGCTCAAGACAATTCAGTTGAAACTCAAGTCACAGACACTAAAGCAGAAGAAAAGTCTCAAGAAATCAAAAGAGTTGAGACCACAAAGAAAGAAGTCACTAACTCGAGTAAAAAAACTGTAGTTTCTAAGTCAAACAATAAAGGCATGGGAGAGATAGAAAAGCTTCACAAAAAATTCATCGATGAATATTTGGCGAAAGTCAAAAAGCCTGAAGTCGGCAAGCGCTACAAAGTCCCAACTTTAACAAAGGCTGTTAGAGATGGTGAACTTGAAAACCTTGATGAGTACAAAATCTATCTTGTGAAAGTCAAACCTTACAATGCAAAAACTAGTATCCACTACTCAGTTCTTCCTAAAAAAGCTCAAGACTATTTTTTCCCTGAAAAAGCGGCAAATAGCTATGCAAATAAAAAACTTGAAGAGTACCTAAAAGAACAAAATAAGATTGCCGAAGTTGAAGAGCCTGAGGTTGCATCAACTAGCACCATAAAAAAATCTACTACATCAAGTTCTTCAAGCTTTAAGAAGTTTGACACAACTGTCACAGACTCTTCTAGAAGACTTGAACATGCAGCTCTTGAAGTCAAGAACTACCTCAGTAATCAAAGTCGCTTAGCAAAAAAAAGAGACGGCATAGAGTTTGCTGAAATAACAAAGTGTCACGCTAAACAACAAGGTCGAGCTTCAGTATTTTACATGTACGTTCCAAAAAGTTTTGTAGCTACATCTCAAGAATATCGTTTTCAAATCATTGACGGTGTAAGACGTTTTTGGGCTCTTCGCTGTATGAGTAATGCTGTTGCTGTAGGATCTAACTCTTACCTTTGTGTTGTTTACAAAGATAAAGTTATCGGCGGTTCTAAACTGACTGATGCTGAAGACACTTGGAGTAAGTAAATCCACTTACAGGAAGACTCTAGAGTCTTCCTACAAACTTACTTCTTTAACAACCCTCGAACAGACCACAAACCTTTCTTTCCCTCGATTTCAGTCATACCAAAAGCCACTGTCTGCTCTCCCTTGACCTGAAGTGCAAATCCATTCTTCACACTACTTTCAAAGCCTTCACCAAAAGGAAGTGACTTTTCACTGTAGTATTTCGACTCTTTGTCTCCCAAGTAGACTGCCATCTCAGAACTATCCTTGCGGCCTTCATCTATCTCAACAGACAATAACGAATCTCCCGTATCCAATAAACTTATCTTAGGAGCATTCACTGTTACATCGAAATCCAAAGGTCGAATAAACGGACGCCAACGAAACACTCTTTCTCCAGTAGTAAAGTGTTTACCCAAGCTAACTAGCTCAACTTTAGGGGACAAATCTACTTTTTTACTGTCTGTCAAACGAACTAAAGCCAAACGAACCGCATCTTTTATTTGAATCGCACATGGCTCTGCATCCCTACTTCCGGGTCTAAATAGCACGACTTCAACATCGCTCCAGCTTTTCCCAGTATCCGCAGATTTTACTCGAGAGATATTTTGTTCCATTCCACTACCATATGGGAATTCATCTGCAAAGAATACACTTAATACACCATTTGGTTGCTCAACAAGAGAAGGTGTCCAACAAGCTGTTTTAAAATTATTACCTGCTTTGTAAGCCAATACAGGCTCTGACCAATTTACGCCATCATCACTAGTCATTACTTTTATCGTAAAGTGCTGACTCTTAAAATCCTCAAAAGGTTGCTCACTATAAGCACAAACCAATAAACCTGACTTCATTTTTAAAATTGACGGTGAAGAAACTGCACAATCGCCTGGAGATACGATCTTCTTTTCATCGCTCCAAGTATTTGAGTCGATCTCTAGAGACTTAGAGTACAAAAAACCATTTTTTTCAAAGACTATTAAAATGCGATCCTCAGACTTGACCCCTGCTACACTATTAGCTGCAGTAATAAAATTTTTCGAGTCTACATCCCAGTCAATACTTTTGAATGACTGCCGCAGCACCTCTTTTTGAGTGTCTTTTTCACCTTCAAAGGCAATTGATATTCTCTTCGTTGGTTCAACTTCTTGCTTTGGTGACTGACAACTAAAGAAAGCACTAGATAAACATAAAATTAATAAATCTCTTCCATACATAATTCATTACTACCTTTTTAATACTGTCCATATCACACCTATATACTTAAGCTTGTAACACACTCTTTTACAACACTCAATTCCTGAATGGCATATTTTTTGCGAAATTTACAGAATATCAAATTAAGTATAACTTACATGTAAAAAATAGTAGTAAATAGCTACAGACTCCATAAATGGGCGGACAGATGACAGAATTAAATGAATTTCAAACAGATGCATTGTGCGAATGTATAAATATTGGTGTCGGTCAGGCTGCATCAGTCCTATCTGAGTTAGTTGGCGAAGAAATTCAACTTGAAATCCCTTCAATAAAAACTGTGAAACTAGATTCAGTCCGAAAATACCTCGATGCTCAATATACAAAATGGCATAGCTGTATACACCTCGAGTTCACTTCAGAATTCAGTGGTGATGCTATACTTATATTTGACGAAAACGCCGCTGATGGTTGGGCCGAGCTTATAAGCATACACCAGTTTGGTGATTCTATGGAATTAACCAATGACATGAAAAATGATTTTCTTCTGGAAATAGGCAATATTCTTATAAATGGTTGTATAGGCAGCATTGCAAATCTACTGGAAGTCGAGTGTGACTACTCCATTCCACATATATTTAGCAGGATAGCTAGCGACCTTTTTGATGATCTTCTTGATAGAGATAGCAGTGAACATTTTGGTATGATCATAACGACTAAACTTAAAGCTGAGGGCAAGTCTGTCAGCACGGATTTATTTCTCACACTAAAAAAAGAATCAGTTCCTTTTTTCATTAACACCATTGAAAAGCTTCTAACATGAGAGACCTAACTAAATATATCGATAAAGGTATCATTGCCTTAGATCGAGAAGCAAAAGTCTTAAGTTGGAATCGATGGCTTGAAACTAAAACTGGTATATCTGAAAAAGACATGCTAGCCAAGAGTCTACACTCTGTTTTTCCTGAAATCGAAAACCGTCTCTCCTACAAGCAACTAGGTAGAGCTATACAAAGTAAAAATTCACTCGTCTTATCACCAGTGTTACATAAATTCCTAATACCTATTAACAACCCTCAGCTTTACCGTAAGCAAGGTATGGAACAAATGATCCAACTAACTCACGGCATGGCAGTTGTTGAAGATGGTGAATACTCGTGCTATATCGTTCAGATTGAAGATCACACAGATAAATTCCTTAAGGAAATCAAACTAAAAAAGTTTTACGATGATTTAGCAAAGAAAAACGAAGAACTCGCAAAGATACAAAAAGAGCTAGAAACTAAAAACGAAATTCTCGAAAATACGAATAGTTACAAGTCTGAATTTTTAGCAAACATGAGTCACGAAATAAGAACTCCTATGAATTCGATAATGGGAGTCACTGAACTTTTAATTGAAAGTTCTGAGCCTCTGTCTGACTCACAAAAAGAAATGCTAAATGTTATTAACCTAAGCTCTTCAAGTTTAATGGAGCTAATCAATGACATACTTGATTTAGCAAAAACCTCTGCTCAAAAACTCGAACTAGAGAAAGTTGAATTTGACTTAGAAGCCATGCTTATTGATCTATTTAAAGTCATAGCCTCCAGAACTTTCGACAAAGACTTAGAGCTCATCTGTAATACACCGAAATTAGAAAAGCATGTCATCTGTGACATAACTCGTCTTAAGCAGATCCTAACTAACCTACTAGGAAATGCTGCAAAATTCACCGACAATGGGTTTATCAGACTCAATATAGATCTAGATCAAGATCAAAAAAACATACCGCCTAGACTCTCTATACAAGTTAGCGATAGTGGCATTGGTGTATCTAAGAATAATCTAGAAAAGATTTTTGATAGTTTTGTACAGGCCGATGGCTCAACGACCCGGAAGTTTGGAGGAACAGGACTAGGTTTATCTCTCTGTAAAGAACTCATAACACTAATGGACGGTAGTATTTCAGCTGAAAGTGAATTCGGTGAAGGCACAACTTTTAAAATCGAATTCCCTATTAGTTTTGGTGCACCTCTCCCTGAGCTAGTCGCACCTTATACTTTGACAGAAAAAAGAATCTTGTATATTGACCGCTCAGTCGATAACCAAAAACAACTTTCTGAGATTGCTTCATCGCTAGGACTTTCCATAAGTGTATGCTCTACAAATGATCCTCTTAAAAAAATCACCGAACAGTGTTGGGATATAATTCTTATAGAACAATCTAGTATAACCAATCAAAACCTCAAAGCATTGAAAAACTGCAAAGATTCTAAAATTATAAACATTCATAAAGTTTTAAGTAACTCTTTCTCTGGTGACTCTACTTTTCATCATCACCTCTCCACTCCTTTCTCCCGCAAACATTTCCTCAGCATACTAAGCGCTAAGATAAATAGTAAAGTCATAACTTCCGTAAATGAGTTTGATGTAACTGGCACAGAAAAAACCAAAATCCTCATTGCCGAAGACAATAAAAGCAACCAATTTTTACTTAAAAAAATCTTACAGAATAAATTTGACTTTGAATTTGCGAATAACGGTCAAGAAGCCGTTAATATGACAAAAGAAAACTCTTATGACATCATCCTTATGGATATACTCATGCCTATCATGGATGGACATGAAGCAACAATTGAAATTCGCAAATTTAACTTAGAAATACCTATTCTCGCGCTTACTGCTAACAACCTCGTTTCTGATAAAGAAAAATGCCTAAAGTCTGGCATGAACGACTATCTTACAAAGCCAATTAACAGAGATCAATTAATAGAAAAAATTAAGTCTTTCTCCTGTTCTTAATTGACTCTTGCCCTAGATACTTGATCTATCTAAACTCTCAAGTAAATTGAAGCGAATTAATTGGATTACTTATGTGTGGCATTGCCGGATTTCTATCAAGAAAAGAACTACCTGAGACAACTCAAGAAATAATTACTTCTATGACGAATGCTCTTGAGCACCGCGGTCCAGACAGCCACGATGTTAAAGTTATACCTGAAGGAAATATCGCACTAGGACATCAACGCCTCTCCATTATCGACCTTAGCAAAAATGGCTCTCAGCCGATGACATCTCCGTGCAAGCGATACACATTGGTTTTTAACGGGGAAATCTACAACTACAAAGAACTTCGAGAAACGCTCAGTAACGAAGGTGAAAGTTTTATAGGAGACTCCGATACCGAAGTTCTTTTACTTGCCCTTACAAATTGGGGCATAGAGCCGACTTTAGAAAAGCTAAACGGCATGTTCGCTTTTGCATTTTGGGATAATCAAGAAAGAAACCTCTATTTGGCTCGTGATCGCATGGGAATCAAACCACTATTTTACGGCTTCTGCGGTAAAAACTTTGTCTTTGGATCTGAGCTAAAAGCGTTAAAGAAACACCCCGACTTCAAAAACTCTTTAAACCAAGAAAGCATCGCTTTATTTATGAGGCATAATACTATTCCTGCGCCATGGAGTATCTATGACCGCGTCTTTCAAATAAGAGCTGGATGTTACCTAAGATTTTCATTTAAACGGTTTGAGATAACTCGTCTGAAACACTATTGGGATTTAAGCACTATTGCCAATAAGGGCTTAAAGCATACTTTTAAATCTCTGGGCACAGCACTCGAAACACTTGAACACCATATAGAGTCTTCTGTAAAGCTTCGCATGCAAGCTGACGTCCCTTATGGGGCCTTTCTATCTGGTGGAGTCGACTCTTCATTGATAAGTGCTTTGATGCAAAAAAACTCCACAGAGAAAATAAATACATTCACCATTGGTTTTGAGAACAATCAATTCAATGAAGCCAATGAAGCTAAGAAAATTGCTCAGCATTTAGGTACGAACCATCACGAACTTTACTGTACTGAGAAAGATGCTCTAGACCTTATTCCAAATCTGCAAGATATTTATGACCAACCATTCGCTGACTCATCTCAGATACCAACATACCTAGTATCCAAAATGGCCCGAGAGAAAGTCAAACTCTGCCTTTCTGGTGATGGTGGCGATGAACTTTTCAGTGGATATGACCGCTACAACTGGGGACTATACACCCTACGCTGGCATAAAAGCTTCTCTCCAGTAACTCGCTACTTTATGGCTTCATGGCTAAAACTGCTTTCGCCTACTGGCTGGGACAGACTAGCTAGAATATTCTTTTTCCTACCAGTTCTTCAAAAAAAGCGCATAGGCGAAAAAATTCATAAATTGGCAACCATTTTACCTACTGCCAACAAACACTATTTATATAGAGCCATGTCCTCTCACTGGAAATACCCAGAGGAAATACTCAAAGTTCACTCAGAACCACTAACTGTTCTCACAGATGAAGAAAGCTGGCTCCCAGGCAAAGACTATCGCAAACAAATGCAGTTCATTGACCAAATGCTCTACTTACCAGACGACTTACTGCATAAAGTCGACCGAGCTAGTATGGCAAACTCTCTAGAAGTACGAGTTCCCCTTATGGATCACAAAGTAGTCGAAACTTCTTGGCGCTTCACCAACAGCATGAATATACATAGAAAGTCTGGTAAACAACCACTTAAAAGAATTCTCAAAAAGTACGTTCCGGAACAACTCTTCAACAGACCAAAAATGGGTTTTGGAGTTCCAGTCAACCATTGGCTAAGAGGACCTCTCAAAGAATGGGCCTCTGACCTCATAAGTCCGGATAGATTAAATAAACAAGATATGTTTGAGTCACAATCCATCCAAAAGGTTTGGAGTGAGCACCAAAGTGGACGAAAAAATCATCAAGAGATTCTTTGGGGATTCCTAATGATGCAAGATTGGCTCGATAAAAACTCTTAACGGAAAACCATGAAACAAATAAATGTCGGAATAATAGGTGCTGGAGCAAACACAAAACTTCATCACATACCAAAACTCCAAGCACTACCTAACGTAAGCATTACTGCTGTTTGTAATAGATCTGAAGCATCATCTGAAAAAGTCGCGAAAGAGTTTGGCATAAGAAGAATTTTTACCAATTGGCAAGAACTCGTAGAAGATGAAGATATCGATGCAATTGTCATTGGAACATGGCCATACATGCATGAGATAATTACCAACGCTGCACTTCTTTCAGGGAAACATGTTCTCTGCGAAGCGCGCATGGCAATGAATGCTGAACAAGCTCACGAAATGAATCGAACATCTAAGTGCTTCCCACACTTAGTTACCCAGATAGTGCCGGCGCCATTTACCTTCCCATTTGACCAAGAGATTCAATCCATTATCTCATCTGGAAAACTTGGCGATCTACTTGCTGTGAATGTCACTTTTAACTCAGATACTTTTTTAAATACTTCATCTGAAATGACCTGGCGTGAAAACATTGAACTATCCGGGCTAAATACAATGATGATGGGCATCGTCTACGAAAGTATTTGCCGTTGGTTTGGTCACGCAAAGTCAGTCATGGCTCAATCAGCAACTTTCAACAAAGTCAAAGTCTTTGAAGGGCAACCAAAAGCTATAGAAATACCCGAACATCTAAACATCATAGCAGAGCTCCACTGTGGTGCTCTTGCACAAATGCAGTTTAGTTCTGTAACCGGACTCCTTGAACATAATCAAGAGATTTCTATTCACGGAAGTGAAGGAACTCTACACTTAGACCTCAAAGAAAACTGTTTGAGGTTTGGCGATAAAAACTCTAAGGAATTAACCAAAATAACTCCTCAAGAACACAAATATAATAAGTGGCGGGTTGAAGAAGAGTTTATTGGTGCTATTCGAGGACAAGAAAAAATTAAATTCACCTCTTTTGACGAAGGTGTGAGATATATGGAATTTACAGAGGCAGTCGCTATCAGTAGCCGAAAAGGCATAAAAGTCGACCTTCCTCTGAACTTAAATAAATAGCGGTTTATAAAACATGAAATACATAAGTACTCGTGGCCAAGTTGAGCCAATAGATTTCAAAGATGCTGTCATGATGGGCATGGCTTCAGATGGCGGTCTTCTTATCCCTGAAAACTTTCCCAATATAGCCGACAAAATTGAATCTTGGAAAAACCATAGCTTTCAAGAACTTGCTTTTGAAATATTCTCCTTATACATCACAGACATTCCAAAAGATGAACTGAAAACACTCATCGACAAAAGCTATGCAACTTTTGATCATGAGTTAGTTACTCCTGTCACCAAACTTAAAGACCTAAGTATCCTAGAACTTTTCCACGGTCCGACACTTGCATTTAAAGACGTCGCTTTACAATTCCTTGGAAACTTATTCGAGTACATCCTAAGAGAACGAAATGGTCAATTAAACATTCTTGGTGCGACTTCTGGAGATACAGGCAGCGCTGCTATCCAAGGTGTTCGCGGCAAGGACAACATTAACATTTTCATCATGCACCCGGAAGGCAAAACTAGTCCGCTTCAGGCACTTCAGATGACTAGTGTACTCGAAAAGAACGTTTTCAATATTTCCGTTGAAGGAAGTTTCGATGATTGCCAAGGAATCATGAAAGAGACTTTCTCTGACTTAGACTTTAAAAACAAGTATAACCTAGGTGCTGTAAACTCAGTTAACTGGGCTCGTATCTTGGCACAAACAGTCTACTACTTTCACGCTTACAATCAAGTAGCTGAAAATGGCGAGAAAATTAGCTTCTCAGTTCCTACAGGAAACTTTGGCGATATATTCGCAGGCTATATAGCAAAGAGCATGGGCCTCCCTGTAGATAAACTCATTCTAGCTACAAATGAAAACGACATACTGGCTCGTTTCTTTAACTCTGGCACATATGAAATGAACTCAGTAAATTTCACTATCAGCCCTGCCATGGACATACAAATCGCTTCAAACTTTGAACGCTTCTTATACTTCCTAGTGGAAAAGAATCCTGAAAAGGTTCGTGAGATCATGAGTCGATTTAAAGAAACTGGGAAAGTTGTTGTTGAAGAATCATTGATGAAAAATAATACCACTCTCGTCTCTGCTCCTTCAAACACAGAAAAAACTCTCAAAACAATCAAGAAATACTGGCTCGACGAAAACTACCTGCTCGACCCACACACTGCAGTTGGCGTAAACGTTGCAGAAGAATTCAACTTAGCGACTAAAACAGTATGTCTGTCTACGGCTCACCCAGCTAAATTCCCAGATGCGATTAAAGATGCTACTGGCGAAGACTTAGCGACTCATCCTACTCTAGAAGCTCTTAAAGGAGCCGAGACTAGATGCCACAAAGGTGAAAATAACATCGCTAAAATTCAAGAATATCTAGTAGAAAATGCTCTTCGCTAAGTATAGATCTTGAAATTCTTTTATTTCAATCATAAGATTCCTGCAAATAAACGCAGGGATCTATGAAATACTTACTACTCACTCTCATCTTCTTAACTACTTCCTGTAGCTCATACAAGTGGTACAAAGGCAATACAAACGCCCATTCACTTATTACTGGAGATGGGGACAGTTCTCCAAAAAATATTGTTCAATGGTATCATGACCAACAGTACAATTTTTTAGTTATCTCAGAAAAAAACATCTTTCTAAAAACAAATAAAATTAAACATCCGGACAAAACCCGCCAAGACTTCATCCTCATTCCTGGTCAAGAATTAGTACACCCACAAGGTATTCATACGACTGCCATAAATACCAAGAAGCTCATCCCCGGAAATGTAGCAGGTAAAACGAAAGCTGAAGGTATTCAAAATCAGGCATATGCAGTAACAGAAAATGGCGGCATAGCGATTCTTAATCATCCAAACCATAAATACATTTTAACTCCTAAAGATACCCAAGAAGTCCAAAATTTAGACTTTATGGAGATATTCTCTAACCACTGGCAAAAAAGTAACTTTTCTGAGTATCACCTTGATCATCCAACGGAAGAGATATGGTGGGATAGGCTTTTATCAAAAGGCCATAAAACTTACGGTGTCGCATCTGATAATTCCTATATTTTCCAAAAGGAAAACTCGCAAGCACTAAATCCAGGTCGTGGTTGGATAATGGTCAAAGCTAAAGAACTAACTCCGCAAAATATAGTTTCTGCGATGAAGTCTGGGAACTTTTACTCCTCCACTGGAGTTCACCTTAAAGATTATAGAATTCACAACAATAAAATAATTGTAAATGTCGATATCGAGAAGACTAAGATAGAATTGGCCAACCCTATACTAAGAGAAGGCAAAAAATCTCCTGGTAACTCTTCTGGATTTTTAATCGAATTGATTGGTCAAAATGGCCAGCTTTTGAAATCTACTCGAAGTAGTCGAGCCGAATTCAAACTCATCTACAATAGTCCATATTATCGAGTTAAAGTCACACACTACCAAAATCATCCTGAACGTGGACATGAAGCTTTTTTTGCATGGACTCAGCCTTACTTTAAAAATAGTAGCTCAAAATAAAGTTCCTTCACAAAAATATCTAAATCAGATTCATTAAACTATCATAGATATAATGTATCAAAATAAATGACCATGATTAGCGATTTGTCCTCTAAATAACGATCAACTCAGACAGAATAAAAGCTTTAATATTTTATTCTAAATCCGGTGGAGTAAATTCCCCCCGACTTAGGACTTCTAAATCTACAAAGTTATTTTTTAACCACTTTGCTAGATAGCCTTTAGAGTTCTCTGATAAAACTGCATCTCCAGGCCAAGTTGACTTATATTTACGGATACTTTGATCAGGATGTATGCCTATAACTGAGACTAGATTAGAGTTATCATATAGATAGAATACTATCTCAGCATCACACATACATGAAAACCCTTGCTTATATCCAGCAAACCTTAAGTTCTCTATCAATGCTTTAATTTTCTTTGGTGAAATTTGATAAAAATCTGGTTTAGTCTGATAGCAACAATATACGCCATCGACATTATTTATGCCCGGAATAAAAGAAGAGAGCGCAATCTCGCTAACTTCTTTTTGATCTTCATAGCAGGCTGGCGCTGAGACCAGTAAACTCAGCGCCAAAAGCTTAGTTCTATTTAGAATCGTAACCAAAAAGTCTTTTCTGTTTGATTATATCCCGGACTAACTCAGGAACCTGTGTCTCCCACTGACCTGGGCCGAATTGTAGTGACTCAAGAACATTTTTAGAGTAAATCCCCATTACATCTTCATTGCCATTCTTAAGTGGTACAATCAGATTATTCTCTAATAAATACAAATAGAGATTTTTGAGATGTACTGGAACCTTCAGCGTTTTTGTTGTAATTAACTCGCCTGTTTCAAGACATTTACGTGGGTAAACATAAAGCTTAGTCCCAAAGGCAAATAGCTTACCAAACGATTCAAGAATACCACCTTCAATCCCGTCATAGAAGTCTTCATTAAATATGTCGATGATATTTGGAACAGACAGAACTATTCCTATTTGTTTTTTCGTCATCCTTGTTAAATAAGCTCTTAACGTAAAAAATCGCAGATAATTTGAAATAATGACGTTATAACCCAAATCACAAAGTATATCAGCTCTGTCAAGGAAATCTTGAAGATCAATTTGCCCTTCTGTCATCATTTCTGCCATGGAAAGCTCAGCTAGAAAAATGGTATTGTCTTCCCTTACTCCTTTTTCCTTCATGAACTGCTCACGAGCACAATTTTCCATATCTTCATTAACCAGAGTAACAGGCTTAAATTTACCCCTAGCAACTAGTATATTTTTCTTATAAAGAGCTTCAGAAGGAAGTATTATATCTTTCGTAGTACTTAGCATTGCACCTGTAGTAAGCCCAGCCTTAACCATATAAAGAGCAATTATACGGTTATCTACATCATCAAAATATGGCCCTGAAAGATTTGCATAGTCTATCTCTATTCTTTGAGGACCAAGGTTTTCAACAAGAGAGGTCAATAACACCTCTGGTGATTGAAAGTGCTTAACACCGCCATAGATCAAGTTTACTCCAAGTATACCAAGAGCTTCTTGTTGCTGACGATTTTCAGAATCAAGCATCCTTACGTGAAGAACAATTGTACTTGGCTCTGCACCAGGGTAAAGCTGAAGCTTTATACCTAACCAACCATGGCACTCCCTTTTAGTTTTATAGCCTTGGGCTGCAACTGTATTGGAAAAAGCAAAATACTGTGATGTTTTTTGACGATTATCTGCAACTCTTTCTACCAGCAAGGGATACTCTCGATCAAGCATTTTCTCTACTCGTGATCGGCTAACGTAGCGTCCATTAGATTCTTCACCATAGATTGAATCACTAACAATCATATCATAAGCCGACATAGTCTTAGCAATTGTACCTGCTGCACCACCTGCTTGAAAGAAGAATCTAGCTACTTCTTGACCAGCACCAATTTCAGCAATCGTACCATAAATATTTGAATCTAGGTTGATCGCCAATGCTTTCTGCATTGTTGATAATTTATCTTCCATATTTTCCTCTAAAAAACCTGGTTACTTTTAACATAAGCTATAGTCATGTCTTCTGAAAACCAGCACCAAGCCCTATCTTTTGACACGGTCTTCTGGTATTTCTTATAAGATCAAAACTTTCAAGCCAATAGTCTATGCAAAAAGCTGAAGTCTGAAATAGACTTATTTCCTATTTAAGTATATTATCAAGCATACAATCTTTTCACTCAACGAAAGTCTCTAAAGGCGACAAACTATTGAAAATACTCGGTATCGACACTTCTCTTCGCTCAACTGGCTATGGTCTAATCAACATACATGAAAAGGTCATCAAACCACTTGATTGTGGCATCATTAAGAACAAGCAGTCACTTTCTCAACTTCAGTGCCTGCACCGCATTGCAGCTGGCATCACTCAATTAATTGAATTATTTAAACCAGAAGAAGTTTGTATTGAGGGAGTATTTTTCCACCGAAATGCTCAAACCGCTATGATTCTAGGCATGGCTAGAGGGGCCGCGTTATCTGCAGTTGCGAAGTTTGATTTACCTGTTTATGAGTACTCACCAAAAACAGCAAAGCTTGCTGTTACAGGAACTGGAAATGCAAGCAAGGAACAAGTCTCATACATGATGAGTCAGATTCTCAAAGTGGACAATAGTGAAATCAACGATGACGCGACAGACGCACTTGCATTGGCATACTGTCACTATCATCATCTAAAAAATAAAATAAAGTTTCCTAAAAAACTTTAATTGAACATCGCACTCACTGTGCGAATACCGCCTGATTCTTCTAACACCTTTACGATTCGAGCATTTGGAGCATAGTCCAGAGGTGTCTTACCGTGTTTATCTTTAGCATTTACCTCAGCACCTGAAGAAATCAGTAATTTAACGACCTGTACATTCAGAGCATAGTGTAATGGACTCTTACCGAAGTCGTCTGCTTCATTGACGTCTGCACCACCTGAGATGAGCTTAAAGATCTCTTGCATACGTTCATCTTTAACAGCTTTGATTAATTCAATCATTCTTACCCTTCGTTAATTTTCCAACATGAATATAGCTCAATTGTAGTCAAAAAAAAATCCTTCTGCAAATTTTATGACCTAGCAAGATTAATTCTAAGTGGCATATTCACAAAGTTTTTCTAACCCAAGGACCTAACAATGAGTAAAACCCTCTTAAAAATATTTTCAGTCATTACAACTTTTTTATTGTTTTCATGTACACACCATAATTGCGATGAAGATTGTACTCTTGGCTCTGCTCCTGCGATGTGCCCCCAGCACCCTAAAGAAGCCTGTAATTGTTTTGATAAATTTGACCTTGGCAATCGCAATAACATATACAACTAAAACACTTAAATTGGTTAAATACGCAAAATGGCCAAGGATTCTAGCTTTCTGCTGTCTGTAACTGAACTCACAATTAAGTTCGGTCATAAAACTGTCCTTGACCAAGTAAACTGGCAAGTTAAAGAAAATGTAAACCAAGTCCTCATTGGACCAAATGGTTCCGGAAAGTCTCTCCTCATAAGCTTCCTTACAGGAAAGTTTAAGGTTCATAATCAAAAACCTTACACATCAAAAAAATTTATTCCTGAAAAGGATATTTCATTCATCTCTTTTGAATTACAAAAAGAACTATTTGCGATAGATGACTACAATGATGATTCCGATTTTCTTGATTATCAAGACATAGGATCGACTGCTAGAGATATAATCCTCAATAACTCTAAAGAAACAAAATCGTTTTCTGAAATTATAGGCAACCTAAATATAGCCTATCTTCTAGACCGAGGAATACGGTTTCTTTCAACTGGGGAAATGCGCAAAGTCCTTATTGCTAGAACCCTCTATGCGAAACCAAAACTTATCATCATAGACTCACCATTTGAAGGCTTAGACCAAAAGAGTCGCACTTTACTTCGTGAACAACTCAAAACCATTCTGGTAAATTACCAATGCTTGATTTTATTAAATGAAGACGATCCACTAATTGACTTTTTCGACGAAGTAACCTGTCTCAATGACGGAAAAGTTATTTTCCAAGATACTCCTGTTAATGCAAGAAAGTCGGAAGTTTGGCATGAACTCTTTTCCTCCTGCAAACCTATAACGTCCATTCCTACGAACCATCATCTTTACACGCCTTCAAACTACAATACTAACAACACTCTTATTTCAATGAAAGGAGTATCCGTTGCATATAGCGGCAATACTATTTTAAATAATCTTGACTGGGAAGTGAAACAAGGAGAAAACTGGCTTATCACTGGTCCAAATGGCGCGGGAAAAAGCACTCTTTTGAGCTTAGTCACTGCAGATAACACTCAAGGTTATAATCAAGACCTTTATCTCTTTGGCAAAAAAAGAGGTTCTGGTGAAACCATTTGGGATATCAAACGACAAATAGGCATAGTAACAAGCTCACTTCAGCAAAGTTATAAAGCTCCCTTAAAAGCAGAGGAAGTGGTTCTATCTGGCTTCTTCGACTCAATTGGGCTCTACCAAAATATTGACCGATCAATGCTTGACCTTGCTCATCAATGGCTCGATCTACTTGAAATTAAAAATATTCAAAAACTATACTTTTCAGAAATGTCTTATGGGCAACAACGTATGCTTCTTTTAGCCCGAGCGATGATTAAACATCCAGCAATACTCATACTCGATGAACCATGCCAAGGCTTAGATAAAAAAAATCGAGAAGCCATCTTAAACCTTGTCGATTTTATTGCTTTCAACTGCAAAACATCAATTCTCTACGTAAGTCATACTCATTCAGAGGCACTAAGTTGTATAACAAATGAATTGAATTTTATTCAAAATTCCGAAAGAGACTTTTCTGTTATTCTTAAAAAGAGATAGCAAACATGTCAATCAACGAAATACAACACAGTAAGTTTCATTTTAAAGACCGAATATTAATCTATACGAAACAAAATTACTACCAGAAATTACCACTGACAAAAATAGCCTTGCTATTGATTTAAAGTTATGGGTTTTACAAAATTTTCAGCAACCTAAAAGAACTCAACTTTAAATCTACACCGTACTAAGGTTAATCTTTATGATCATTCTCTGAGTGATCGTGTCCCTTATGATTATTTTCAGGCTTATAATCAAGTATCACCTGTCCTGTCTGTACTTCTTGACACCCTGCCCCATGTAAAAAATCAAGTATTTTCTCTAACTCAGAAACTTCTAAAGCCGCACTTGCATGATCATCTTCACCATGTCCGCCTTCATGATCTGGCAGCATCAGAACTAGCTTAAACTTATTCCCTGTAGCTGCTCTCTTATCAAGATATTCCTTCAGGCTTTTTAAATTATACGATTTATTCTCTACACTAAAATCATTAGTCGAAAGCACATCAACCATTAACGCTTTTGCCTGAACAGCACCGTCTGGTTCTTTAGGTGCCCCAAAAAACCATAAGCACAACATGGCAATGATTGTTGGCAAGATACTATTTTTCAGGAGGCCTAAAGGAGAGATCCCATCAGGTCCGAATGAATCTTTAAGAATACCAAAGCCCGCTGGATTAGGTGCATTTGCTATAACCGTTAATCCACCACCAGCAACCGCACCAGCAACCAATGAGTACTTAAGGTCTATCGAGAGACCATCGACTTGTGTACCCAAGTAAGTAAGCGCAGCATTATCTGTTATACCTGTTAACATAGTGGTTCCTACAAAAAGGGTAGTTGACCCAATGTCATCCAACAGAGGTTTGAGCCACCAAGTCTGCAGTTTTCCTAAAACAACTAGCCCTGCTAGAAAGAAACCCACAAGGAGTGCGCTCTTTATTTTGAGTGGTTCTTGATAAGAAGACGTTATCTCGCACCAACCTAAAAAGAATATGAAAACACCTAGAAAAATCACCTTATCATGGTGAAAGACTACAACGGAAGCCAGGAAAACAAGTTGAATCAAAACTACAAATGGTTTAATTTTAACCAATTCATTTTTTCCCTCTTCATCTGGACTCTTCACAAGCTCACTCTTATACATGAACGTTAGAAGTGCAGCATTTATAACAACTGCCACAGCAGACTTCCAACCAAACGTACCAAGCATATAGGACATATCCCAACTCCATGCCCCTGAAACCATAAGCACAGGCGGAGCTGCAAAATGAGTTAAAGTACCACCTATAGAAATATTCACGAAAAGAACACTCAACGCAGCATACTTAAACTTCGTGCTGATGCCCTTATCAAAATAAGCATTTTTCAAAATCACTGCTGTAACTGTCATTGCTGCAGGCTCTGTGATAAAAGAACCTAGAAGAGGTCCTATAACTAAAGCAGAAAAGAAAAATGCCATTCGCTTTGGAAGTGGCATAGCCCCTGCAATTGCCGAAATTGTCCTATTCGCAAAGTAAATCACCGGCAAAGTTGCCGCCATAGTCATGATCACGAATACAAGTAGAGGCTCAGAGTAATCAACAGTGTTCTGAAGATAATTAAAAACATCTTGTTTACCGTGAAGAAATGCCATGACAAATACAAGTATCAACGCCCATATTCCAAAAACAGCCTCAACCTCTCCCAGTATATGTAGAAACTTATAAGACATTGAGTCTTTTTTGTAATTGTGAGAAAGTTTTATAAATTTGCTGACCATGAAGGTATGACAAATGGCTAAGACAAATACAGCTAGAGCGATCTTCTGCACCAAAGGGTCACTCATAAGTGCTGGAGGACGAGTAAAATGTGTTGCTCCCGCGGCAACAACATTTGGGATAAAATCATTCAATAAAGCTATGTTCACAAGTCACTCCTAGAAAAATGTAATTCCTGACAAAACCACCAACTCCCCTAAAACTATGGCAAATATGTAATTTTTCAGCTTAGTATGTGTGAAAATTTGTATTTTTTACTGCAAAATACACAATCTCCCACAATTACTCATTTTCCATACCAATGTAAAAATTTGTTTTATTCCTACCTAAGAGACTATCTTAAAAAAATGTATCGCAACTGATACTGATGAAATAAACGACTTTTGGTCGCTATAGTTGACATTAGCCTTTGTAATAAGCAACTATCTTATTATTTGTATTGGAAATTTAAAACAATTAATATCCGAGGAAAAACGGTGCTCGACTCGATCGAAGAAGCAATAGATGACATCAGACAAGGAAAAATGGTTATTGTCATCGACGATGAAGACCGCGAAAATGAAGGCGACTTAGTCTATGCTGCAGAAAAGACTACTCCTGAACTAGTCAACTTCATGGCAACTCATGGAAGAGGCCTCATTTGCTGTACTCTACCTGCCAAAAGAGCATCTGAACTAGACTTAAACCTTATGGCAGATAAAAACACCTGCCCTTTTGAAACTGCATTTACTGTTTCGGTCGATGCCAAAGATGTAACAACTACAGGTATTTCCGCAGCGGATCGCTCAAACACCATACAAAGATTGGCTGATGATAAGTATACTAGTTCACATTTTGTCAGGCCAGGTCACATGTTTCCACTCATTGCAAAGTCTGGTGGAGTTCTTGAACGAAGAGGTCAAACTGAAGCTTCTGTAGATTTAGCAAGACTCGCTGGATTAAAACCAGCTGGCGTCATTTGTGAAATAATGAATGAAGACGGTACCATGGCGAGACTAGATGATTTGAAAGTCTATGCCAAACAACACAACCTTAAATTGATAAGTATCGCCGATATGGTAGAATACCTAGAAAATAAATAATCTTTACGGAAAAGCTCACATGAAAAAAATCGAAGGCAACCTCAACGCAGCCGGTCTTAAATTTGCTATCGTCACTGCTAGATTTAACGAACTTATCACATATAAACTTACTGAAGCTTCGGTCGATTGTTTGATCAGACATGGTGCTAAAGAAAGCGATATAACAGAAGTTCTAGTTCCTGGTGCTTTCGAGATAACCCTTGCTGCAGATAAACTTGCTGCTAGTGGCAAATACGATGCAATCATCTGTAACGGTTGTGTTATAAAAGGTGACACACCACACTTTGACATGGTTGTAAATTCCGTAACTTCTGGAGTAACTCAACTAAACCTCAAACATGGCCTCCCGGTTATTTTCAGCGTTCTTACAACAAACACAGTTGAAGAAGCGATGAATCGCTCTGGAGTTAAAGCCGGCAACAAAGGTTGGGACTGCGCCCAAGCTGCTATAGAAATGGCAAACTTGACAAAAAATATCTAATTTCTCAAGAATAAGAACACTTCCGTGCTCAAACACTATCTGGCACCGGAAGTGCTATAATTAATTCTGTCAGAAAATGCATTTTTGCTATTGCCAGCAAATTGTATTTTATCTAAAATAATATACTTAGGTAGATTATATAAATTTTAGAAATACGGAGTTAAACGAGAATGTCTCGAAATACTAAACCCTTTAAGTCCCGTCGCTCCTTTACCATGGTGGAACTGCTTGCTGTTATCACCATTACCGCAATTCTTCTTACCATTACCCTAAGAGTTGTTAAAGTTGACTCGGTCAAAGCAAACATTACCCTATTGGGCTCTGCCCTGAACTACGCTCAAGCCTATTCTATGAGCCAAATGAAGGATCCTGAAGACTTCATCGAAGTTAGGTACGTAGATAGTGAAAATAACTTATTGATTATTAAGCATGACTATCCTGGCAACAACCAATCTGTCATTGAGACCTACAGTCTTCGTGGTGGTACGAACTACTCAACTGATGGTACGAACCCTGAAAATGCAGACCATAGTTTCTTCTTTAATAATAGAGGAGAACCGATTAAAAAACCTGTAGCGCCCATAAACAAGGATGATACAAATGAACTTGAAACCACTGCTACTAACCTTGTAGTTTACATGCTTGACTCTGCAGATAGTAACAACAAGCTCGAAGTCTTCATTAAACCATTCACGGGCAAAATTGCCTACTATTAATCGGAACCGACTTATGAATAAAACACTCAGAAACTTCAACCTTGTTGAAATTATTATTTCGATGGGAATAATCGTCGTCTGCCTAACTACAATTCTCGGTTTATACTCTGCTGGTATGAAAATTAGTACCGATGCTTCTATGAATGCTTACGCAAATATTGTCATTGAAAACATTGTGGGTATTCATGAGACTAACCCGAACATCACAACACCTCATAATGCACAACCGTCAATAACTAACGCAGATGCAGCTAACGATGAAAGTAACTATGATGCTCTACCTATGTCAGGTTCAACATCGACTATAAATATTCACAAGTGTTCTGAAAATGGTCTATACAGGATAGAGTTTAAGTCAATATTAGACGAAAGTGTAGCTGCGGAAATAACCGACTTTGTACTTTATGCGAGAATGTGGACTGAAGATAATGCTAACTCCGGGATTACTATGTCTGACGGCGCTCAACTTACCTACAATAAAACACTCAAGGTAGAAATTTCTTGGCCCCCACACGAGGATTATCTGAAGAGAAAAGCACAAGGAAATACTATAACCTACACCAAGGACCTTTAATATGAAGAAATTAAAATATACTTTAATCGAATTGCTCATATCTATGGCGATATTTGTAGTCATGATGGGTATTCTTATCTCAACATTTTCTATGGCTGGGGATATAGCATCTAGTGAAACAACTAAGACAAACATCCTCCAAGATGCAAGTGTATTTTACTCTTATCTCACCAAGGACTTTAGAGGCGCCATAGCAAGTCCTATCGAACCTCCTGACATAGTCTCTGTAGGCGGCGGCATAACACAAAACAGAGACCCTGACGATCCAACCTTAACAGCCACCGAATTAGAAGATTATGGACTCAGCGTTATTGTTAGAGGTGAAGCACTAGAACTTCAAAATAGCGGCACCACAGAAAAACTAAACTCCATAGAGTTTTATGGAAGTCCACTTCCTTACGGCAATGACATGAAGAACATACTTCTGCAAAGCCCAGACTATGAACTTGTTCTAAGGTATCACTTCCAGAAACCAACACAAAGCTCTCCAGGTAAAATATTTCGCGACCAGTACATCGTCGACACTGCCGACACTGAGTTTATTATAGATCCTCTGAGAAATACACGATTAATAGGTAGCGGCCTAGCTGATCCCAGTGTAGCTGCCGCAGCAAACGGTATGTCACCAGTAGATACAACTCCAAGTGATGGATTTAACGATAACGGCGCCGTCATACTAGAAGGTGTCGAAGACTTCAATGTCATTTTTTGGGAAGACTATGAAGGGGGCACGCAAATCACGCCTGGAGTAGCAATAACTGCCGGTGTCGTGCATGAACTTGAAACTATCCCCAAGTGCATCACCTTCTACGTAACTCTTGTCAGTCCCAACCCCTATGCCTCCAATGACATCAAGAAACGAGGCCGCCGAACTATCTCCAAAACAATTTATTTAAATTAAGGAGTAATCTTACCATGAAATCATACATACAAAAGAAACTATCGAAAGATGACAAAGGCATTGCCATCATTTTTTCACTAGTGATGCTCATGATCTTCTTTCTTATATCATTTGGCTTCCTTGCAAGCGTGACATCTGCGAAAACAGCCGCATCTGCTAGAAGCCCTAAGGACAAGGCTAACTTTATCGCAAGTACCACAATTCTAGCACAGGCAATTCGGGCTCTGGAAGCTGACGGTGGACTCGCTACAGATGGGTCAAATATACTAACTGCGCCAAACCCACGAAAATTAACAAAGTTTATTATGACTGACACTCTAAAGGATATTGAATTCATTGGTTGGGGAACAAATGGAGGTGTGCCTACTAACACCTCTGGTTCAACAATACACACTGCCCTTTCACTTCATATGCCTACAGATGTTGGTAACGACTTCTCTCCTGATCCGACCGATAGTAACTGGGACGAAATTACTTGGGTAAATACAGACTTAGATGGCGACAACGTCGACGACGACCATTTTGTCTGGGTAATACTACATAGCGACAAACTAGATGCCAACTACATTGGTGATAGTACCGTTGATGATGGATCTCCTCTTACGCCAACAATCAATAGTGTTGCAACGCCAACTGGACGACAGGGTTTATCGCTTAGAGAATTAGATATATCGACTATATCCCCTGAAAACAGCTACTCGAATGCGGCAAATAGTGCAACTTATATAAATTGGGACTCCATTAAGCCTTGGCTTCACAAAAAAAAGCTAGTTGGTAGTCTTCCCATTTACGAAACCGCTGTAAAGTCAATGGAAGTAGGAACGTCTGCCGTACCAATATTCAATAATAAGATGCCAAATGGTGTTGATAACAAAGCCAATCTCTCAAGCTTCGATACAACTCAAGCTAATGCTAGAACAGAACTAATGGCTTATATGAACAACTGGATTCCGGATACTGCTCCCATAGCTGACGAAAACAATCAGTTAGCCGCAAATATACTAGATTACCTTGACGCTGATACAAATATGGAAACTGATGAAGATACTACTACTGTTGGTAAAGACGGCAAGTTCTACGGAAATGAAAGAGTGCCGTATATAAACGAAGTAGGCGTTTATATCAACAATCGAACAAGCTCGACTGGAGATAGTGAAGTAAAACTAACACTAAACTTCTCCCTTGAGTTTGTAGACATGTATGGTGGTCGATCCACAGGTTGGGGAACCCCAGATGGGAGTGGTTGCGAAGCTATTATCAGGTATATTGTTAGAGGGGTAAGAGCTGGCACTGCATTTGAAATAGATAGAACAAGTAATGCAAATGCCTGTACCATTTCTCCAGATTTAGAAGATCCCGCAAATTGGTTAGACTGCTATTCAACACACAACAGTGCCGATATAGAACTATCTACAGGTCCAGTACTGACTAATGTTGATGGTGATTTAACCGATATTGAGATTGAAATCACTGAAATAGAACTTCACGGTGATTCTACACACTTTTGGGACTATGCTATACCAAACGCTCCTACCCCAAAACTACTAGCAGCCTCATCCCTCTTAGGCATAAGCTATGCTTGTAATGACCCCCGACTTAACCAAGACCCTACAAACTGGGCTGCTGCTGCAGATGGGATCCCAGTAAATGTATCACTTTCCGAAGTTGGTGGATCAGAAAATGCAAACAATCATAACTACTCACCAAGTATAAGTAACAACGAACAAGATTTTGAAGTAGCAGGAACACGCCCCGATCAACTATCCACGGCATACATGCCGCTTGGTGGAGGCATAACACTTATAGATGAACTTGGCTTTATACACCGTGGGTTTGTACACCAAACTTTAAACTTAGCTGATTATAACATTGAAAACCCTGCAGAATTTCAAGGAACAGCAGCAAGCTTAAGACCTGCCCCAAATACGACAAACCTAGCGAATACAGACCCATCAACTACTAATTTTAATAAGGGTGATCGTTCATTATTGGACTATGTTAAAGTAAACTTACCAAGCTTTGATCAATATGGAGCAATAAACCCAAATACTACAGATAAAAATACCATCAGACTGCTGCTTAAAAATATATTCCCATCTTTTGGTCCTTACTCCCCTGGCCTTTACCACCCTCTTGGGTCACAATATGCATCCGTAAGCACAGACTATAATGATGATAGTAACCTTAATAAATTCATAGAGCGCTTCCCTCTTATTAAAGAAGTTCATCATGACCCTACTCCTACTATACCAGGGGACAGAGTCATTGCAAACCAATTCAATATTGATGAATTTGATTCCAACAACACACACAACCCTAAAACACTTGGACATATTGTCAACTTTGACCCTACAACTCTAAATTACGATCTAACAGACGCGCACAGAGAAGCTATAGTTCTTAAAACAATGAGACTTCTAAGTACAAGATACTCTTATTACACCATAATAGGTGCTGCCGAGCTCAATGGAACTACCGAGTCTCAGGTATATGCATTTGTTAGAAGAAACAACGACACAGGTAAAGTCACAATCATAAGGAAATATATAGCCCAATGAAATATCTACTTATCTTTCTATCAATAAGCCTTTCCTTACAAGCAAAAGATATATCTAAAAAAAAACTTAATCGCGATGCTGAACGAAGTAGAGAAATAATGTCTCTGTATACCTATGTAGCTAAATTTATTGAAAAGGTCTACATAGAGCCTGGATTAAAAGAAATACCCAAATTAGAAAAAAAAGCAGCATTCTATAAATCTAAGGCGAACAGCGCCAAAACTGCAAAAGCTAAAGAAAAGTATATTAATGCAGCAAAGGAAGCCATGATAGAAATCGAAGTTTATAAACTCTGGCCACAATATGTAAAAGCATATAGCATTAGCAGAGAATCCTACCTCAAAAAAGATACAAAAGTCTACCAGGCCTCCCTTAAAGTCATCACACAAATTAAAAATAAGTATAAAGCCCTTACCTCAAACCGGTTTCCAAATGTAGAAGGACTATTCCACAAAAAGTATCCTAAATTCATGGCTAAGATAAATGAAAAGTACGCACCAACTAAGCAATAAAGTCATGTACCTCCGGCACAGCCGGAGGCTTGAAAGATGAACCGCTCAAAGCGGGTATATTATACTTCAACGCTGTATTCCCTTAATACGCGTCCTTACTCATTTATCCAATCAAAGTCCCAAAGGGACAAAATAAAACTAGGCCCGTATTTTAATGCGGGTTAACAAGTAGCAAAATATGCGTGCTGGTAGGTACGCTACATTTAATACTGCGTACCTGACGGCACGCCTCTATATTTTCCATAATGAAAC